>JADLCW010000344.1 GCA_020847015.1 Thermomicrobiales bacterium
AACGAGGGGTGCGGATTGCTGGCGACTGAACCAGCCGGAACGCGAGCGATGCGATTTTACCCGGGTACGAATGTGGCCGCGTCGCCAACGCGCTATACAATGGCCCCGGAAGAGGTGCTGACGGCTCTCCGCGATATGGAGGTCAATGGCTGGCGGCTCGGGGCGATCGTGCATTCTCACCCGACTACCGAGCCTGCCCCCTCGCGCACCGATCTGCGCGAAGCCTACTACCCCGACGCGCTGCTGGTGATCGTGGGGTTCGCGGCGCCGACGCCGCTGGTGCGAGGCTGGCGGATCCGCGGCATCGATGGGGAAACGGCTGCGGTCGAGGCCGTGGTGCGCTTCGGAGCGGATGCGCCGAGGGCCGACGCGGAGCGTGAGGCGCCGGGAGTTCCACGACCGGACGCGACGAGCGCTGCGGAACGGGGGCGTAGTAGATGAACGAAACGACCGTCGCTGGCGGATCGGCCGAGCATGAGGCGCTGGTCGATCAGCTTCGGGCATTTCCCGCCGAGGTCGCCCGGGCGATCGAGGGCGTGCCGGAGGAGGCGCTCAAGCGCCCAGGCAGCGACGGCGGATGGGGGGTTGCGGAGGTGCTCGGCCATCTGCGCGACTGGGAAGAGGTGTTCCGCGATCGCATCCGGGCGATTCGCTCGGAAGATCGTCCAGCGCTGCCGGCCTACGACGATGCGCTGTGGGAGATCGAACACGACTACGGCGCCCAGACGCCGCAATCTGCGCTCAATTCCTTCGAGGCCGTGCGTAGCGAGACGGTGGGGCTGCTGGCGGATCTCACCCCACAGGAATGGGAGCAAGTCGGCATTCACTCTAGCCACGGTCCGATTACCATCCGCTGGATCGCCGAGTATCTGCGCGGCCATGATGCCGACCACCTTCGGCAAATCCGGGAGGCGCTCGGGTAAGCGAGCCAGTTGTTGTGGAACGCTCCGAATCTTCGTATGCTCTCCGCCGAGAAGGCTCCGGCGGCGCGGTGGGAGGACGTATGAATCGCGGTTTGGATGCGGCGGAGGCGCCGCCGATCTCGGTCGGGCAATTGACGAATAACCAGATCATCATTCGCCTGACCTACACGGTCGACCATCTCTCCCGCTGGCTTTCGCCCGTCCATGATGATGCGCGATTGACGCGCTCGGCGCAGCGCAGCGAGCCGTCGGCCAAGGATCTGATGATTCGGATGCGCGACGAAGGACTACGCGTGTTTCCAATGATTTACGCGATGGCTACCCAGGATCGGCCCGATCTCGATCTGCTGCCGCCGGTCGTGCGCACCGAGGAAGATCTCGCTTGGGATCGCCAGGCAGTGGTGCTGGAGATCATGTCGGAGTTCCGTCGCCTGCGGCAGAGCACGACATCGGTGCTGCGCAGTCTCCCCGACGACGCCTGGAAGCGCGATGGTTTGAGTCGTATCGAGCACGATTGGACCATTCGCTCATTAGCCGAACACCTCCTGCTCCACGATGTGCGTCTGCTGGGCGAGATGGATCACGCGCTCGAGCGAGCCGGCGCCCGCGCCGGCATCGCGCGCCTGTCGCAGGCCCGTTTGACTGAGCTCCTGCGGCTCGCGCCGTAGCGCGTGCCGTTCCGGATCGCCCCCACGCCGGCGGCTCCGACTGCGTGAATGGTTGGAGGGCGCCGCGGCTAGCGTGGGGCGGGAGTGAGATAGCCCTATGGATCGGGATGAGGCGCAGCCGGACCCGTTGGCGACCGCCGAACGGCTGGGACGGGAATTTTTTGCCGCCATCGACGCGCGTGACCCTCACCGGCTGCGAGCCATCCTCGCCAACCACGCTACATTTCGTCCGCTGCCGCACCGCGACGTAGTGCGCCCAGCCGACGATATCGTGGCCTATTTCGGCACGGTCGTGTCGTCGTACCCGACCGGTCGCTGGGATGTCACCGATGTGATCGCCAGCGACGACCGAGCGGTGGTGCAATTCATCGTCCGCGAATACGCGCCGCACCTCGGGCGGGAGTTGATCTCCGAGCAGATTGCCGTGTTCCGCACCAGCGAGGGGCGCATCGTCAGCATCGTTGGGTATTACGACTCAGCCGAATTTCGCCGCTCGTTCTGGGATGACGCGATGCCGTAGGTCGCGTGCGGGCGGCTGTCATCGGTTGTCTCGTAGCAGGATCGGCGGCGATCGTGAATCACTCCAACGCCCGGGCGTGGCCTCCTCGGATCGGTAAAACCGGCTCCTATCGTTTCGGCGCCGCGATCAGTCACGCCAACCAGCACGCCGCCTTTTCGCCGCAGCTCCCCCTTCTTTCTCCAGCACATCGCGCAACGCGAGCCAGGCTTTCCCCGATTGCTACTCGGATCGCACCCATCGAGGTTGTGATCCGATGCACGGCGTCTCTAGATTCGGCCAGCTCCGCACCTGAATGGCCATCCAGAAATCAGCCATCGCCGAGCGAACTGGCGCGGCTCGTCCCGCGGCCGCCGGCGAATCGCCGCCAATCCAGATCGGAATCGATCGTTGGATCGGCGGTGGATTGGGACCGACCCCGTCGCTGCAGGCGGACTCACTGGCGAAGCTCACGCGTGATTTGATTCGGAAATTGCGCTGGAGCGCGACCCGTTCGCCGGGGTGACGTCCGCGCTGCAGCGCAGACAGCCACCGTCACCAGATCGATCTTGGCGGCCTGCTTGGCGACCAACGTGGTCGGTCGTTGCGACCGGATCGCCACCCCGGTAGCCAGTTCCATGCCCGGCGCAATCATCGCCAGGTAGCCGAGCAGCACTAGCGGTTCGTGAAGTTGTCGGTCGTGCGTCATGCCTTGAGAATCGGAGTGGTTGACGGGATCGACTCCTGACACGCGCTCGTCGGCGAGCAGATGCGCGAACCCGGTCGTGTGAACATCCTCGGCTACAGCCCGCATCGCGCCGTATCGGAGCCGATCTCCCTCAGCGGGAAAATGGCGTTGATGCGCAAAGGGCACCTCAGGAATGA
>JADLCW010000345.1 GCA_020847015.1 Thermomicrobiales bacterium
CAGCGGCAACAGGAATCCAAGGAAAGTGACGAACGAACTGTTGCGCACGGTCTCGAACGTCTGCGGGTTGTTGGCCTGGGCCAGCGTCTGACTCGCCTGGTTGGCCGCCTGCTGAGCTGCGTTAGCTGCCTCGGTGGCAACTACCTGCGGGTTGCTCACATCGACGCCGGTGGCGTTCGTAACCGCATTCTGCGCCTCGCCCGGCGTGACGTTCGCGGCGGGAACGGCGGCAGCGGCCACATTCAGAATGCCGCCGACGCTCGAGCCGAGAACGCCAAACATGTTTCCCAGCCCGCTAGCGGTCAGCCAAACGACCAGCAGCAGCCCGGCGGCGCCGGCGATCAGCCCGTTCATCAGGCCGGCGTACGACCCCCCCACCGAGGCACTGCTGGAGGCCACCCAGCCGCCGATGAAGAAGGCGACGATAATGCTGACCGCGCCCCAGACGACCGCCCAGGTTCCGATCGCTTGCCCGGTTTCGCCACCCGGCTCCAGCACCGAGGCGCCGAGCGCAATGCCGAGCACCGTCAACAACAAAAACACGGTCAGCGCGCTGACAATGCCGCCGACGATCGGACCCCACTGGATCCGGTTGCGACCCGTCAGCACGTTCTCACCGACCAGCGTGCCCGGCGCCTGGGCGATGACGCTTCGCGGCGCAAAGCCGCTTGTTTCTCCAACAACCAGGTCGCCCGGGGGCGGCGCCCCCAGTGGCTCCCTTGGCATCTGCGGTGTTTCCATTGGCGCCGTACTCCTTCGTTCGATCCCCGAGCGGGCTGAGTTCAGCTCGCCCGGGATGATTGGCTTCCGCTAGATCCCGGCGCTGCGATTGCGATCGACATCGATGCGATCGGCATCGATGATTTCGCCGGTGGTCGCGTCCACGTTGTCGCCGGTGATGCGCACATCCTCCCGCCGCACGGTGTCGGTGACGTGCTCGGTGCGCTGCACGGCCTCCTTGGCGATGTCCACCTCTTCGGCTACGCGCACTCGCTTGGTCACCTCGACGTCCTCGCCATATACCGGCACGTCGATGACCTCGTCCTCGAACAGATCCGTATCCGCCGCTGTCACTGGGCGATCGACGACTCGCCGCTCGATGCGCACCCGCTCCTCGGTGACCGGCACATCCAGGGTCTCCTGCTCGCTGGTGACGATCTTTTCCACGCGCACGTCACCGATTTCGCCGCGATGCTTGGTGGCGACCAATTCCTCCTCATGCACCGGGATGGCGATCGTCTCTCCCTCCGCCAGCGTTTCGCGCCCGCCGCGAGCCAGGCGCGCGCGCTCGGCTTCCGTCAGGTTGGCGTTGGCGACCGCGACCGGCTCGACGACACGCTCCGTGGCGGCGGCGTCGAAGTCGACTGGAATGGCGTCCCACCCCTGATTGAGGGCGGCGTCACGGGTGACGCTGAGGTACACCTTGCCGCTTTGGACCGAGGCGATCGCGGTGCGCGGAATGTAGTAGTCGGTGGGGAAGAAGAACCCCTTCTCCACGACAATGTAGTTGGGCCGCAGCGCGACGATCGAGCCGACCTTGTCACCGCCTGACCCGTAGACATCGGCGCCTTCGCGAATCTCACCAAACGTTTGAAAGTCGGTCATTGAAGTGCCTCTTTCGTGCCATCGCACGTCAAACTGGGAGATGGCCCGTCTCGGCAACCGCCGGCGGCGTTGCCCTCGCCCCATGTAGACGCATCGGCCGTGCCACGACCGCAACGCGCATAAATGACGATGTTCTCCGTGATTCTCCGCTCTCCGCTATGGCGAAGCGCATCTTGAGTTCAAGTAGCTACAGATAGTCGCCATTATTTAATTCATATTTGGAGGTTGCCGCCAGAACACTCCGCCACCGCAGTCAGGCTGCGCCATTACCACCCAAGGCGGCGGAGCCGCTCGCCTGCCGGTGAAGCAAGCCGGGGGCAGGTGTCAGATCGCCGCCCACCAGGCGCGGCCGTCGCGGATTTCGTGGGACACGCGCTCCAGCCGGTGCAGGTGAGCCAGAAACGCCGCCGCCGTCGGTTGCAGCAGGTAGAAACTCGGCGCGTCCACCGCCGGCGAACCGAAGCGCGCCAGCAAACCGGCCAAAATCTCCTCGGTCGTCGCCGGTCGCTCGGTCAGCTCCAGTGTTGTGTCCGCCACCGCCTCAACCAGATTCCGGTTGATCGCGATCGCCTCATCCAGCCGGTCGAGCAACGGACCGTGGCCGGGAACCGCCTTGGCGAACGCGACATCCGCCGCCCGCTCCAGCGCAGCCAAATGGTCGGTGACGCCGAACAGATAGGGGATGCGGTATTTCTCCAGCACGGATTCCGGCAAGATGACATCGGCGCAGAAGAAGACATCATAGATCAGATAGCCGACCTGCCCCGGCGAATGCCCCGACAGATCGACGACCTCGATCGTCACTCCCTCGACTGCCAGCGGACCGGGGGCGACGACGCAATCGACCGGACTGGCTTTGGCCAGCAGGAAGTTGCCGCGCAGACTTTCCAGCGGGTCGGCTCCGCCATACAACAGGGCGGGTTGCAAAATGGGGTAGCGCAGCACGGCGTCATCAGGGGCGGGCGCGTAGACGTGCGCGCCGGTGCGCTTGACCACCGCGGCGTTGGCTCCGAAATGATCGGCGTGGCCGTGCGTGGTGAGAATCGCCGCCACTTCGCCGCCAATCTCCTCGCGGGCGGCCTTGAGGGCCTTCTTGCCGGCCGTCTCGTTGATGCCCGGATCGATCAGCAACAAGCGATCGTCATCACCGCGAATGACCCCGCCGTTGACGCCGCCCGGCAGCGCCCAAACCCGCTCCGACAATTGCACCGCCGCCATCGACGCTCTTCCCTTCGTCGCACCATTGCCCGTCATCCGCCGACTATACTTCGCAGCGGATCGAGAGCGGAGGAGCGCGGGTGGATACGGCAACGGCAATCCGACACATCGTCGAGGTTGGCCAGTTCGATCGGGCGGATGTAGCAGCGTTGTTCGCCGCTGCCGACCGGCTGCGCGCTCTGCCGCGCGGCAGCGATCTGCTGCGCGGTTACCTGCTGGCCACCATCTTTTACGAACCCTCCACGCGCACGCGCCTCTCGTTCGAGTCGGCCATGCTGCGGCTCGGCGGCAACGTGCTCTCCACCGAAAACGCGCGCGAGTTTTCATCCGCCATCAAGGGGGAAACGGTCGAGGACACCGTGCGCATCGTCGCCGGATACGCCGACGCCATCGTGCTGCGCCACCACGAACTCGGCGCCGCCCACCGCGCGGCGGCCGTTTCGCCGGCGCCGATCATCAATGCGGGCGACGGCCCTGGCGAGCATCCCACGCAGGCGTTGCTCGATCTGTACACGATCCAACACGAGCTGGGTCGCATCGATGGCTTGCGGGTGGCGCTGGTGGGCGACCTCCGCTTCGGGCGCACCGCGCGCTCGCTGGCGCGGCTGTTTCGCCTGACTCGCGGTTCGGAACTGATCTTCGTGTCGCCGCCGGCTGTGCCCATGGGCGAGGACGTGCGCGCCGAACTGGCTGCCGCCGGTGTCGCCTTTCGCGACGAGCCGGATCTCGCCGCGGTGCTGCCCGAGGTGGATGTCGTGTACCAGACGCGCATCCAGCGCGAGCGCTTCGCCACTCCCGAGGAATACACGGCGACACGCGGCATCTACATCGTCGACGAGACCGCCATGGCGCGCCTCAACCCGCACGGCATTCTGCTGCATCCGCTGCCACGGGTGGATGAAATCAGCACCGGCGTGGACGCCGATCCCCGCGCCGCCTACTTCCGGCAGGCGCACAACGGCGTCTACATCCGCATGGCGCTGCTCTGCCGGGTGCTCGGCGTCCCGGTCTGACCGATGCGCCGCACTCGCTACGACGCCGTCGCCGATTCCGCCGCGGCCGTGTGGTCGCCAGACCCGATCATCACGATCGCGACGCCCACCACTCCGAGAAATGCGGCGACACCGAACATGGCCATGCCCAGCACGGGTTGTTCGCTCACCAGATAGCTGTTGCACAGCCGATCCGGGTAGGCGGCATAGAGCCACCCCAGCACCAGCGCCATGCTGATCGCCTGGAACCAGACGAACCCTCGCGCGACCGGTCCCAGCCGCACCCAGCCCCACCCCAGTGGAACCCCGGCCAGCAGCACCAGGCTGACAATTTTGACGGCGTCCACCCCGTGGTCGCCCACCGCGGCATCCAGCCAGCGCGGCAGCATCCAGAAGGTCATGCAAAACGCCGCCAACAGCACCGCTGCCGCGGCCTCCGTTTGCTTCGACTGGGCGCCAGGAACCGGTCGCGGGGCCACGAACGCGCCGAGCAAGACACCCGCCAGAATGAGCAGCGGAATCTGCAGCAGCATGTGCCGCACCAGCGACGCCTCCCACCACCACGAGAACGGCGGCACGGCGACGATCAGCAACAACCCGATGACCAATAGGATAGCGTTCCGTCGTGACATCGCCTTCGTCTCAGATCAGCCCGCGCGCCAGCTCCAGCGCCTCGTCTGAAGCATCGCTGTCGACAATGTGGACGAGGCGTCCTTCGGGATCGATGACATAGATGGCGGCGTTGTGCACGAACCCGCCGAACCCGTCCGGCACCACCGTCACCTCCGCCGTCCGCAGCAGTTGCCGAGTTTCGCGTTCCGCCGGCGCCCGCACGAAGCGCCAGGCGGCGTCGGGTCCTCCGTAGCGGTTGGCGTAGTCGGCGAGCTGCGCTGGCCCGTCATGTTCGGGGTCGAAACTCACCGTGACCAGCACGACCCGCCCATCGAGATCGGAGCGCTCGATTTCGCCGCGCAGCTCGGCGAACTCCTGACCGAGCGCCACGCAGATCATGGTGCAGCGCGTGTAGACGAAATCGAGCAGCACCACCTTGCCGGACAGATCGTCTAAGCTGACCGGCGCGCCGAGGTGATCCTCCAGCGCGACCGCGGGGAGCGGGCGCGGAGAACGTTCGACCTCCAGCCGCCGCGCATTCTCCGCGGTGAACGCGGTGAATCCGTCCGAACCCCACCAGAGCGCCGCCGCTCCGAGCAGCAGCACGAGGAGCATGCTGACAATGCCGCGTCCGTTCATTACTCCGCCATGAACCTCCGTAGCCCGGTCAGGAATCGCCAGATGAAGAATGCCGCCGCCAACACCACCGTGATGGCGAACACGGAAGCGATCTGGTCGTAGACCATCCACTCGGGAAGGTGCGCCGCCCAGCGCCGGGGCACGCTCTGGCTGCCGGACTAGAGGAACATCAGCACGAATCCCAGAGCAGCCACCAGGTACACGATGAGCGCCCACCCATCGTTCGCCTTGCGGGC
>JADLCW010000346.1 GCA_020847015.1 Thermomicrobiales bacterium
CCTGGATCGCATTGGCGCTCGCGCAGCGCACCGACGTGCTGCTGCTGGACGAGCCGACCACCTACCTCGACATTCACTACCAGATCGACGTGCTCTCCCTCGTGCGCAGCCTCAACCGCGAGCACGGCCTGACCGTCGGTTGGGTGCTGCACGACCTCAACCAGGCCGCTGCCTATAGCGACCGCATCGTCATGCTGCGCGAGGGTCGAGTGATCGTCGAAGGCCCACCCCATGCGGTGATGACTCCGGCTTCGATCAAGACCGTGTTCGGCATCGACTGCTGCGTGATCGAGCACCCGCTAGGCAACGTCCCCCTGTGCCTGCCGAACGGATTGTGCCCGTTCGCGGCCGGCGCGCGGGTCGCCTGACGCTCATCCCACTCGACAGATTCTTACCCGCCGGGAGCGATTCCGCACGCGGCGGCGGGGATTGCTGCGCCTGCTTCGGCGACATGCAGTGAATGACGCGGACATTTCGAAGCGATTGGTTCGTCGCCGCGGGTTGGCGCGGCGTGAATTCGAGGATTGGAAAGGAATCGAAACGCGATGACGTACGCTGTTCGCCCGCACTCCAGTATCCGACTCGATGCGACGGTGCTGAGCCGCCGCTCCTTGCTGCTGGCCGGCGCGGCGCTGGGACTGCTGGCGACCCCGGCACGGGCGCAGGAAGCCACTCCGACAGACGACGGGCCGCGCACTCTTGAATCCGTGATGGGCGAGGTAACGCTAGCCGCCACTCCCCAACGTGTCGTCGCCATCGAATGGAACCTCGTGGAATACGTATTGGCGCTTGGCGTGCAGCCGGCGGCCATTGCCGATATCGACGGGTTCAACACATGGGTTGCGCTGCCGGTCGAGCTGGGGCCAGATGTCGCCGACGTGGGTCTACGCTACGAGCCTAGCCTGGAATCCATCGCCGCCGCCAAACCCGATCTGATTCTCGGCACGACCGACCGCGACGAGCAAATCTACGATCAGCTCACGGCCATCGCCCCGACGTTGCTGCTGCCGCCATTTCCGACCGAAGAGGGCGAGACGCCGCTCACAAACATCGGCGAGACGATTCAGACCATCGCGGTTGCTCTGGCGCGCGAAACCGAGGCTGAGGCGGTCATCGCCCACATGGACCGGGCGCTGGAGGACGCCAGGATGGCGATCGCGGAAGCCGGGCGAGCCGATGAGCCGTTCATCCTCACGCAGGCGTTCACCCTCGAGAACGTGCCGACGCTGCGCCTGTTCACAGACCAGTCGCTGTTCGGCTTCACCACCTCCGAATTGGGTCTGGAGAATGCCTGGAAGGGCCAGCCGGACCCGTGGGGATTCAACACGGTGACGATCGAGGCGCTGGTGGACGCCCCGCCAGAGACAAATTTCTTCTATATCGTTCAGTCCGATGACGATATTTTCGCGGCGCAACTGGCGGAGGATCCCATCTGGCAGAGTCTGCCGTTCGTGCAGTCGGGCCGGATCTATGCGCTGGGAGGCGATATCTGGACCTTCGGCGGCCAGCTTTCGGTCGAACGGCTAGTTGGCAAGGTCGCCGACCTGCTGACCGACGGCGGGTTGTAGGGGAGATATGCACGCGCTTTCCCCGTCGCCCGCCCGAGGTCTGGCGCCCCGTCTTGGGCGGGCCCGCGAACTGAGCCGGGCCGCCGTTGTCGGATTGGCGGGATTGGCCGCGCTGCTGATCCTGGTGGTCATCCACATCCAGCAGGGGACCGCCGCGCTGGACGCCGGAACTGTGCTCTCGGCGATGATCGCGCCGGATGGCAGCCCACAGCATACGGTGGTCCGCCATGCGCGGTTGCCGCGCGTGGCCGCCGGAATGGTTGCCGGGGCGGCGCTGGGTGCAGCTGGCGTGCTGCTGCAGGCGGCGATGCGCAACCCGCTCGCCTCGGCCAGCACGGTCGGGGTGAATGCCGGCGCATACCTCGCCGTCGTAGCGGCCGCGATCTACGCACCCGTATTGACCGGATGGTCGTCCCCCTTGGTCGCCTTCGCCGGCGGGCTGCTAGCGGCCGCGGCCGTCTATCTGCTGGCCAGCGGCGACGCCGCTCCGGCGCGTTTGGCGCTGGCCGGCATGGCGACGACAATCGCCCTGGGGTCGGTCACGACGGTGCTGATCATGTTCCACGAATACACCGTGGGCGGTCTCTTCTTCTGGGGAGCCGGCTCGCTGGTGCAACGCAACTGGAGCGCGGTGAGCGCTAGCTGGCCCTGGGTGGCGGCTCTCGGGCTCGTCGCCACGGTCGCCTTGGCGCGCGGGCTGGATGTGCTGGAGCTGGGCGATGACGTGTCGACATCGCTGGGGCACAACGTGCAGCGGGCGCGGTTGGCCGCGACGCTGACTGGAGTCTTGCTGGCGGCCTTCTCGGTCGTCGTCGCCGGGTCGATCGCGTTCGTGGGGCTGGTCGCGCCGCATCTGATCCGGCTGGCCGGCGTGCGCCATCACGCTCAACTCATCCCGCTCGCGGCGCTTTGGGGAGCGGTGCTACTGGTCGGAGCCGACGTGCTCGGTCGGCTGGTCGCCGGCCCGATGAACGAATTGCCAGCCGGAGTGTTTACGGCGGCAGTCGGCGCGCCGTTCCTGATCTGGCTCGCGCGTCGGGCAGGGCGCAGTGGGGGTGGTCGGCGACCGCCATCCGCCCC
>JADLCW010000347.1 GCA_020847015.1 Thermomicrobiales bacterium
CATCGGCGGCGGGATCACCGTCGGCGGTCTTGGACGAGGCGCCGATGCGGTACACGAGCGAGCCGGCGCGCACGTACAGCACCACCAGCGGCAACCCGTCCGGCGCGCCGGCGAGCGAGAAGTCGAACCGGCAGATCTCGCCGACGCGCTCGCCCTCGCGGGTGCGCCCCGATGCGATGACGGCGTCTGAGGCGTCGCGGATCTCGACGAGCATCGGTCCCCGCATGTCGTCGTAGCCGCCGACTCCCCGGCAGATTACCGCGCCGTCGGCCTGTTCCGCGCCCTGATATTCGTCGGCGTACAAGGTGACGCTGCCGGCGATGACGTGCGTGCTCTTGGACACGGCTTCCGGAGCGGCATCTCCCGCGCGGGGCGCGTCGCGCTCCAGCGCGGCGACCCGGGGTTCCAGCGCAGCCACCCGTCCGGCGGTTTCGGTCGCCGCCGCGTCACGCTCCGCAACCGCGGTTTCGAGATTCGCAACTCGCTCGCGGAGTCCGACCGCCTCGATCGCGGAAACTGGCGGCGAGTCCTGCTCCGGCGTGCGGATCGCCGGTTCCGGCGTCTGCATAACGGCTGCGGCCCCGGCGTCGCCGCTCGTCCGCATCATCTCGCCAGGCGCGGCGGCGAACACCCGGCTCGGCGCCGACCATGCGGTGAAACAGCCTCCGGCCGTCACGATGGACGCCACGCATGCGGCAGCGGTTCGCACCCACTGGCTGGGCCGCCAGCGCGTCATCGCACCCCTCCGCGCACCATTCCGGGCGCACGCCCCAGTCGTCGTTGCCCGTCGCCGGCGGGAATGGCGGCTGACCGAAGCGACCGGCTGCCTTCCCGTTCGAGCATCTATATATTACGACGATATTCGATAGTCGTATGACGAACGCACGGTCGCAGATCGCCGGCGCCGCGCCGGGAAACCCCGGCCGGACCGCGAGGGCCGCCGCGCGTCAGCATCCCCCGCCCGCGCCGGGGTTTGCCTACGGTCCGACGCTCTCGTCGATCATCAGGTTGATCTCCTGCTCGGCTTGCAGCAGCGCGGCGTCCGCTTCCATGCGGCCGAGGCAGACCGCGCTGAAGGCGTCGTGAATCGACTGCCAGAAGCGGTCGCGGTTGTGAACCGGCCCCACCCACTGACCGTAGGGCAGCACGTTGAAGGCAGCCTTCAGCAGCGGCGCCTGCTCCAGAATGACCGGGTCGTTCTCCAGCGATTTCAGCGCCGGCAGAGTGTAGGTGGCCAGGTTCCAGTCGCGCGCGTTGTCGGGCTGAGCCATGAAGTCGATGAATTTCCAGGCCGCCTCCTTGACCTCGGGCGCCGCGCTGGCCTTGACGACATCACCCCAGCCGGACTCGGCGGCGTAGTGGTGCTCGGTTCCCGCGTAGGGCGGGTAGTTCACATAGTCGAACTTCAGCCCCGGAAATTCCTGCTGACCGTCGACGATCACCCATGGACCGCGCACCGACATGGCGGCGTTGCCCTGGAAGAACCACAGAAACCGGTCGCCGGTGTAGGAGGTTTCGTCGTCCACGTGATGTTTGACGACGAGATCGGTTTCATCTTGCCAGGCCTTCCGGGCGGCGTCGGTCTGGAAGTTGACGTGGACGCCATCGTCGGCCCAGTACGTTTCACCCTGCTGCAGGATCATCGCCAGAAACAGGAAGGTGATGGTGTCGTTGTCGGTGAACTGAAACCCCGCCCGGGTGATGCGGCCCTGGTCGTCCCAGGTGGTCGCCTTGACCGCGTTGGCGATCAGCTCATCCCAGGTCGCCGGGGCTTCGCTGATCCCGATCGCCTCCAGGATGGCGGGGTTGGTGAGCATGCAGCCGTTCTCGAGATTGTTCTCCTTGGGAAGCCCGTAGAACTGACCGTTGAGTTCATAGGCGCCGTAGGCGGCCTGGTAGTAGCGATCGGTGAGGCCTTCCGCCATGGCCGCCGGCACCGGGTCGAGCAACCCGAAGGAGGCGTAGTCGGTGACCCAGGTGCCGAACATCTGCTGCATGTCGGCGACGGTGCCGGAGTTGTAGCCGGTTTGCAGCTTGCTGATCAGGATGTCGTAGGGGAAGTACCGGTAGACGATGTTGATGTCCGGGTTTGCTTGCTGGAAGCGGCCGATCATCTCGATGTTGCCGGCCACCCAGCCGGGGCCGTTGTATCCCCACCACTCCACATTGATCTTGCCTTCGGCGGGGCTGCCGAAGGTGACCTCTTCTGGCTCGGTTTCCGGCGTGGCGTCTTGCGCCGCGGTCAGCAGCGGCCGCCGTAGCGCCGCGCCGGCCGCGACAGCTGCGGCGCCCTTCAGCAGATTTCGTCGCGCGATGCCATTCTGACGAAGCATGATCGAACCTCCTCCTGGCTGCTGCGATGCTGCCCGACGCGCCGCATTCCGAAGCGACTCCCGAAAACCCGCCGGCGCTCGTGCCGGCGACACTGCCGCAGAATCCAGGCTCGATGGTATTTACGCATGCGCCGCGGTAGGCGTAAATGGCGGGTATGAGTGGGGCATCTGCCTCGGCTGCGGACGGATGCCGCAAGGCGCGCGAAGTCGCTATCCGATGCAGCGACCGATCAATGCGAAAGCGAGGACGACATGGCGAAGATCGCGATCGTCGGGGCAGGGGGCTACGTTTTCCCCCTTCGGCTCATCGGCGACCTCCTCAGTCACCCCGAACTGCAATCATGCACGCTGGCGCTGATGGATATCGACGCCGGTCGGCTGGAGCGCACCGCCAGCGCGGCGCGGGCGCTGGTCGCCGCCCACAATCTTCCCACGCGCATCGAGACGACGACCGAGCAGCGGCGGGCGCTGGATGGCGCGGACTACGTGTTCGTGACGTTCCAGATCGGCGGGCTGGAGGCGTATCGGCTGGATGTCGAAATCCCCCGCCGCTACGGCATCGATCAGACCGTCGGCGACACCCTCGGACCGGGCGGCGTGTTCCGTTTTCTTCGCTCGGCTCCGGTGTTTCGCTCCATCGCCGGCGATCTTCGCGAGGTGTCGCCGCACGCGCTGTTGCTCAACTACGCCAACCCGATGGCGATGATCTGCTGGTATCTCGACCGTCTCGGCTGCAATGCCGTCGGGCTGTGCCACAGCATTCAGGAAACCTCCCGGCTGATGGCGCGCCAGGTCGGCGTCCCCTACGACGAAGTCCGCTTCATGGCGGCCGGAATCAACCACCTCGCCTGGTTCTTGCAGTTTCGACGCGGCGACGAGGATCTCTACCCCGAGCTGCGCCGGGTGATGCGGCTGCGCCATCTGCCGCAACCAGCCGGACAAACGGCGACGATCGCGCCGGATCCGGAAGGAGACATCTACGACGGTCGCAGGGAACGAGTGCGGACGGAGATGATGGAGTCGTTCGGCTACTTCCACACCGAATCCAGCCACCACTCCTCGGAATATTCGCCCTACTTCCGGAAGAACGCGGCGCTGGTGGCGGAATATCTGCCCGAGCGATGGGACTACTACACGATCTGCTCGACGCATGACGACAGCGGTTGGACCGACCGTCTGCTCGCCGACTTGACGACCGAGTTGACGCCGTCGGTCGAATACGGCGCGTCGATCGTTCTCGCGCGGGAGAGCGGTCAACCGAGCCTGATCTACGGCAACGTGCCGAATCGCGGCGTCATCACCAATCTGCCGGAGGGTTGCTGTGTGGAAGCGCCCTGCCACATCGACGGGCTGGGTGTCCACCCGTTCGCGGTTGGCGCGCTGCCGCCGCAGTGCGCCGCACTGGACCGGGCGATGATCGCCGTGCAGGAACTTGCCGTGGAGGCCGCGCTGACCGGGAACCGGGAGCACATTCACCACGCGGTGATGCTCGATCCGCTCACGGCGGCGGTGCTCACCCTGCCGCAAATTCGCGCCATGGTGGACGAGATGATCGCCGCCGAAGCCGCGTGGCTGCCGGATTTCGCCGCGACCGCCGGCTAACCGACCCGGACGCATGAGCGGCGGGCGCGCGTTGCCCGCGCGCCCGGTCCGCTAGGCGGGCAACTGAATACCGAAGGTTTGCGCCGCCTCTGCGATGCGCACTTCCATGAATGCGATCTCGTCCGGCGTGTAGCCGGCCGCGCTGCCCTGTTGGTGGACGACCTGCCATGCTTCCCGGACATGGTCCGGAGTGTCGATCGGATACTGATCGTTCACCGGGTCGGCAAATGTCGTGTGGGTGAAACGGCGCACGTGGTCGGCTGAATTGATGGCTTCGCGCCGGTCGCTATCGGTCATCGCAGGTCTCCCGTGGCGGCGGCCGATCCACCAGAACGCCTATTCCGGGCAGCCGCCGGCGAACTCCGTCGCCATCGACGCATGACGCAGGCCACAGCCGCCGTCCGGCGAAAACCGCCAAGGTCAGGGCGCGCCGACATCGACCGCACAGCCGCGGTCGCGTTATTGCGAAGGATTCGGCACGAAATGGTGCGGCGCGCGGTGGGTGGATGCCGCACCGCGGCCGAGTTCCGTGCATTCGGTCGCAGCGCGTCACGGCAGGAGACCCTCAGCGATGACGGACAGCCCCACGGTCGTCGGCATCAACCGCACCCAGGACGCCGCGATCGCCGTGGCCCGCGGCGGCTCCACGGTCTACAGCATCCAGAAAGAGCGTCTCAGTCGCCGCAAGCATCACTGGGGTCGGCTCGGAGATGTGCCGGATCGCTACCTGCCGCGGATGGCGGTGCTGCGCGAACCCGTCGATCTGGTGGTGGAGTGCTATTCCTCCGACACCGAGGTCCGCAACAGCGCTGCCTATCACGACGAGTTGCGCGCCGCGCTCGACTTCGCGCCCGATGCGCGGATCGTCCGCGTCTCCCATCATCTGGCGCATGTCTACAGCGCGTTTTTCCCCTCCCCCTTCGATCGTGCCGCCGCGATGATCGTCGACGCCCAGGGCAGTCCGGCGCGCGATTTCACCGAGCGCACGCCGAACCAGCCCGCCGATCCCAATCTGCTGGAAGTCAGTTCGTTCTACGCCTGCGACCGCGCCAGCGGAGAGATCTCCTGTCTCGCCAAACAATTGTGGGATGGCGACTGGGCGCATCCGGCCGGGTTGGGGTGCTTTTACTCCCTGCTCACCCATACGTTCTGGCCGGAGGGCGAGGGCAACGAAGGCAAGGTGATGGGACTTGCCCCCTTCGGCGATCCGGATGCCCACGATCTTCCCGATCTTGAGGTGCGCGACCACGAGGTGTTCATTCCCGACGCCTGGATGGCGGCCTTCGCGCAGCGGGATCGCTACCGCCACTTCGTCGGGGGCGGCGGTAGTTTCCAGGCATGCGCCGATTTCGCGGCCGCCGGGCAGCAGGCGTTCGAGCGGGCGCTGCTGCGTCTCGCGGACTGGCTGCACGACCGAACCGATCTGCCGGATCTCGTGTTCGCCGGCGGCACCGCGCTGAACTGCACCGCCAACGGGCTGCTTCTGCGCGACTCGCCGTTCGCCCGTCTGTTCATCCCGCCCAGCCCGCACGACGGCGGCACGGCGGTCGGGTGCGCGCTCTACGGCGCCATCGCCTGTCTAGGGCAGCAGAGCGATTTTCGCTGGGTCAACGATTTTCTTGGGCCGGACTCCGACCCGACTGAGAGCGACGCCGCTATCGCCGCGCTGCCGAACGATCTGAGTGCCGAGCGACCGGACGATCTGGCGGCGGCGATGGTGGAGCTGCTGGCAGGGGGGCGAGTGGTCGGGCTGCATCAGGGGCGCAGCGAATCCGGCCCCCGCGCGCTGGGCAATCGCAGCATCATCGGCGACCCGCGTCGGCCGGAGATGCAGGATTTCATCAACTACGAGGTGAAGGGGCGTGAATGGTTCCGGCCGCTGGCCCCGCTGGTGCTCGCCGAGCACGCCCCGCGCGTGTTCGAGGTGGATCGCCCCGCTCCGTTCATGCAGTTCGCCGCCGATGTGCGCCCGGAGTTTCGCGAGCAGTTGCCGGGCATCACCCATGTGGACGGCAGCGCCCGGTTGCAAACCGTCGAACCGGTGAACACCCCGTTCCTGCACGCCTTGCTGAGCGCGTGGCACGCCCGCACCGGTTCGCCAGTGCTGATCAACACCTCGCTCAATGGCCCCGGCGACCCGTTGACGGAGACCCCGGCGCAGTCGATCGAGACGCTGCGGAAAACCAACATGCACGCGCTGGCGATGCCGCCCTATCTGATTCGCAAGCGGGAAGAACCGCCCGTGCCGGGCGCAGACTGGGAGCGGCCGGAGCGGCCGACCTAGGGCTGCGGCGTTTGGCGATGGCGGCCTCCTCGGGCGAGCGCGGCCGGGCGGCGCGAGTTGGCGCGCGCGGGGGCGGCGCGATGATTCCCGCTGCCCTCGTTTCCTCAGGCGCGGGGTGGGAGAACTATTGCAGCCCGGTCTGCGGCGCCATCCTCCCCCCGAGTCATCCTGAGCAACAGCGAAGGATCTCGGGCGCGGTGGCGTGGCCCGCGATGCCTGCGCACGCGCGCCATCGCTCGGGGTCCTTTGCGGCGTTCAGGATGACATCGGGAGAGGGGTACGGGCTGCCCGGCAGAGGGCGAGCGGCTGCTGTCGCCCTCTGCCGGAGACAGTCCGCGGGGGTGCGAAGGACCTCGCTTCCCGCCGCAACCTTCCGGGCGAACACACGAGATCCTTCACATCGTTCGGGATGACACGAGGCGCGGGATGATGCGACGCGCGCCGGCTGA
>JADLCW010000348.1 GCA_020847015.1 Thermomicrobiales bacterium
AACTTCGACCGATTCACCCGAATCCTCGCGAGTCAGCCGTCGCGACGCGACGTCTTTCGCGGCTTGGCCGCCGCCGCGTTCGGCGGGGTCGCCATCGCCGTCGCCGGCCGCAGCGTCGTCGCGGACTCGGCGGCGAATCCCCTCTTTCAGCCGCCGGGCGAGATTTCTTCGGGAGCGCTCGGGGAGGAGGCGCTGCGAGAACAACTGCTCGCCGCGAAGGCGGCATCCTGCGGGCAACTCGGACTCGTCGCCGGCGTTATCGTCAGCACCGGCATCCTGGCCGATGTGCCGCCGATGATCTCGCGGCTGACGGGGCTGCCGATCGACGAACTGGAAGCGCGCGAGACCGCCGCCTGCCAGACGGTCGGCGAAGGTGAACCCGACGCCGAGAAAACCACCGTGCAACTGCTCAACGAAGCCAATACCGCCCAGTGGCTGGTTCAGATTCACCTGGGCGCGATGGATCGGGTGCTGATGGAGAATCCGACCTATCGCCCGATCGCGGCCGAGGGCTGCTTCGCCGCCTTCTTCGAGATGCACAACCTCAACGTTCAGGCCATGCGCGACGGGCTCATCGCCCTCGCCGACGAGCCCACCCTGGAGAACGGGAAGGCGCTCGGGCAATTCTGGACTGGAGTCCTGCAACCCCACGCCGTCGCCGAGGATGAGACGCTGTGGGATCTGGCGCGCAGCGTCGGCGACCCCAACCTGACCCATTCGACGGACCTGGTCGCGGCCGAGCACCAGACCGTCGACCAAGCGATCGCCGTCTATATGGACATGCTGGCCGCCGTCGAGGCTGGCCAAGCCGATGCGGACGCCCTGATCCCGTTGGCCGAGAACGCGCGCATCCGCACCGAACTGCATTTCGGCAAGGAAGAAGTCACCGTCGTGCGCCCGCTCCAGGAGCGATTGACGAACGCCGAGTTCCGCCCCGTGATCGAGGCGCTCGACCGTCACCTCGGCGATTGGCTGCGCGAACGCGGCTGGTCGACCGAAACCTGCAACTAGCGGCGACTGTCGTTCAGAAAGGAGCACGACGTGGATTCCGCGAAGTTCGACCGATTAACCCGAGTCATGGGGAGCCACTCGTCACGCCGCGTCATCGCGCGCGGTCTGGCCGCCGCGGCGCTCGGCGGGGCCGCCGTCGCCACCATCGGTCGGCGCGAAACCGCCGCCGCCTGCGCCGAACCGGGCAGCGACAAGCGGTGCAACAAGGACAACGACTGCTGCGGCGATGACGTACGCTGCCGCAACCACCGCTGCACCTGCAAGAGCGGCTTTCGGGTTTGCCGCGACAACGGCAAGGACCGATGCGTCGACCGGCGGACCGACTCCAACCACTGCGGGCGATGCGGCCG
Source organism: Thermomicrobiales bacterium (assembly GCA_020847015.1). Lineage (GTDB taxonomy): Bacteria > Chloroflexota > Chloroflexia > Thermomicrobiales > UBA6265 > CADCWF01. Next base: position 1,362 of record JADLCW010000348.1, read on the forward strand.
CCGCTGCCGCAAGGGGCAGACCTGCGAGCGCGGCCGCTGCCGCACGACCCGGTGCACCATAACCGGACCGTGCGGGACGGGAAAGCCTGAGTGCTGCGCCGGATTCGCCTGCCGAGCTGGCCGGCCAGAACTTGGACTGGGCGGCTGCGTGCGCGTCTAGCCCAGATCCACCCTGCTCGGCGGCGGCTGCGGCCGCCGCCGAGCGTCGCAAGCGAGCTTGCCGTGAACGACGAATCCTTCACTCATCAGGCGCGTCTGCTGACAATCAGGCGATCTCGCCGCAGCGTTCTCGGCGCGCTGGCCGGCGGCGCCCTCGTGTTCGGCGCGGGGCGCCAGCCGGATGCCACGGCGCAGACCTTCGGGTACGCCCATGCAAACTGGCTCGTCGATGCGAACTGGCTGCTCGACCGCGCCGGCGATCCGGGTCTGCGCGTCGTCACCTTCGCCTCGGCCGAGGAGTTCGTGACCGGGCACATTCCCGGCGCGTTGCGCCTGGATGGTCCGGCGCTGGCTCTCGGCGACACGTCCGGCGCGGCGATCGCCCGCTGGCGGGGCGAGATGGAGCGGCTTTTCGCCGAACGCGGGATCGGCGCCGGGAACACGGTCGTCGCCTGCGATGCCGGGACCCTCTTCGCGACGCGCCCATGGTGGGTGCTGCGCGTCCTTGGGCACGACCACGTGCGCGTGCTCGACGGCGGGCTTGCCGCCTGGCAAGCAGTCGGCGGCCCGATAGCGGCCGGTCCCGCAGCCGGGGCCGATTCCGCCATCGAACCAGCGGTGCCCCTGGACGCATTCCGCGCCGACATGCTGGCGCCGCTGGGCGAGGTGCGGGATGTCCTTGGCGATCCGCGGGTCGTCATCGTCGACACGCGCACCCCGGAGGAGTATGCCGACGGCCACATCCCCGGCGCCGTCAACGTGAGCTACCCGCTGAACGCCGTGGCTGCGCCGCCGAAGACCTGGAAGCCAGCCGCCGAGTTGCGGGCGATATACGAGGCGGCGGGAGTCACCTCCGACAAGCGCATCATCCCCTATTGCAACACCGGCGTCCGCTCGTCGGTCACCGATTTCACTCTACGCCTGCTCGGTTACGAAGACGTCGCCCTCTACAGCGGGTCCTGGAACGAGTGGAACGCGCATCCAGAGCTGCCGGTCGCCACAGGACCCCGGCCATAGCAATGTCTCGCCGCACTCGTCAACACTGCCCTGCATGCCCGGCCACGATCGTCCCGGAGCGAGCTGATGTCGCTGTCGCCGCCGATCGATTCGGCGGCGACAGCGACATGGAGCGGCGGCCGAATCATGGCGCGGCACGCGGCGCCGGGAGCGGCGAGCCGCTCCCTGGCCGGAGCATCACACGATATCCAGCCGAGATGATCGGCGGCGCGTGAATCTGCGGTCGCGTGAATCACATCACGCGGTATTGGGCAGGCGCCGCCGGCGCGGCTAATCCCAGCGCACCCCGCAGGCCAGCGGGCGACCCTGACCGTCGGTCCAGCGCAGCAGTTCGCGCAGGTCGTCCTCGTCCACCACGAATTGTCGGGCGCAGGCGGGGCAGACGACGGCCTGCACGCAATCGCCGCGCGTCTCGCACCACTCCAGCACGCCGCCAAAGGCGCGGTGCTCATCGACGCAGAGGTGACGCAACACCTCGAGCACCGCCGGACTCACTGTTTCCGTGGCGGCCGTCAGTCCGACCAGTTCGGCATCGACCATCAGAGCGCCTCCCCCCTCTGTGCGGGCCATCGCCGGG
>JADLCW010000349.1 GCA_020847015.1 Thermomicrobiales bacterium
CTCCCGTCTTCAACCGCCAGAGGATGGCGTTGACCACCACCCGGTGGTCCTTCGCCGGACGCCCGGTCGCCGGCCGTTGCGGCGGCAGGTGCAAGACCAGCCGCGCCCACTGGGCGTCGGTCAGTTCGTGTCGTCGTACCACCCATCACGCCTGCCACGCCTTTGCAGACACGCCCTAATCAAGCCGGCCTGGTTGGCGCCCGCGCCCGGCGTTGTTCGTGACCCGGCGCCGCCGGACCGCGGCAGGCGGCGGAATGCAGCCAGCTATGAAGCGGCTTCGACGCGCCTCTCCTGCGGAGCTTGCCTGGGTGCGTGAGGGCGGCCGGGCGAGCGGGAAGGACACCATGCGACATCTTCGGTCAGCGGTGCTGGCCGCCATGCTGCTTGTGGGTGGAGCGACGAGCCAAGGACTGGCGGAATCGCGCCACGCCAACCTGCCGGCCGTGAATTGGCCGGCCCGGACGACTACAGCAGCGATGCGGGTCACCTATGCGCCGGACACGCAGGAATGCAAGTTTCTGCGTCAGGTCAACGGCTATCGCAAGAAGCGCAAACTGCCGGCGCTCCAGCTTTCCGCTTCGCTCGGCGCGGCGGCGGAGCATCATAGCGCCGATATGGCGCGGCGCGATTACTTTAGTCATAACCTGAAGGGGAACGTCTCCTGGAAGCAGAATATTCGCAAATTCGGCTACAAGGGCAACCCGGTGGGAGAGAATATCGCGGCCGGGATGGCGGATAGCGCCGCTGCTTTCAAGAGCTGGAAGAAAAGCGCTGGGCACCGCCGCAATATGCTGAATCGGGGATTCCGATCCATCGGCATCGGTCGCGCCCACAACAACCACGCTGAATATGGCTGGTACTGGACGACCACCTTCGGCGGTTCGGCGGACGACGTGGTGCGCTGTTAGCGCTCGTCGTGGGCGCCGAGGATTTCCCACCCCGGCAGCCGGGGTGGGAAGTTTCGCATCAGCTGGGCAGTTCCAGCTCGTCCACGATATCGCGGGCGGCATGCAGCCAGCGGGGGTCGGTGTCGTCGGGAACCGAGCAGCCATTGGCGAGAATCAGCTTGCGACCGCTGGTCTGGGCGACCGCATCTTCCGCCTCGGCGCGGATGGCTTCCTCGGGGCCGTTGGAGAGCGGCCCGAATTCGTTCCAGCCCCCCATCAGACACTTGCTGGTCAGCATGCGGGCTTCGCGCAAACTTGGGCCGGCCAGTCGGTCGGACCAACTGAGCGCCTGCACGGGATAGTCGAGCGGCAGCTCGAAGAACAGATCTTTCTCGCCATGGATATGCAACACGTTGAGCCAGCCGTCCAGCGCGCCCTGCAATGCGAACAGATCGTAGGGGCGGCCGAACTCGCGGTATTGTTCTTCACCGAGCATCGTGCCGGTGCATCCCTGAAGGGAGAAGAACACGCCGTCGGCGCCAGCGGCGATGACATCCTGGATGTGGGCGCGCAGATTCTCGGCGATGGTGGCGAGCGCGCCATGGACGGCGACCGGAGCCTCTTGCAGGTGAGCCATGAAGGTTTCGCGATCGGCGGCAGCGTACATCGCCTCGGCGAGCGGACTGAACACGGTGACGACGATCGGCGTGTCGTAGCCCAGTTCGTCGCGCAGCATGCGGACGGTTTCGGCGCGCTGCGTCATGTAGCGGGAGCGCGGATCGATCGGCTCCACGAGTCGCCAGTCGTTGACGGTATGGATCGCGTGCCGGGGGAACGGGTAAGGGAGATCCGGCATCACCTTGGCGATGTCGAGATCGAACTCCTCGTCAAAAAAACGCAGCGTGGCGTCGGCGAGCGCGCGGCCCGACCCTTCCGGCTGGAAGTGATGCCAAAAGCAGACCGGCGGACGGTCGACCGGCTCACCGTTGACGGCGGCCATGACTCGCTCGGTCCGGGTCATCTCGTCGAGTATGAGCGACTCGAACACGCCGCTCTCCTCCCGCGTGACCATCTGGGCGCTCCCTTCCGGTTCGGCATGACCGCCCCGGCGTCGGGGCAGTCCTGATTGCACGGCTGGGTCGGATCGTAGCACGATCCCCGGCGGCATTTGCCCGGGCGGCCGCGGCGGTTGGCGAAAGGAGGATGAGCGACCCATGACGACGCGAGCGGATGCGCCGCCCCGGGCGCTGGTGGCGCTCAACCACGACCTGATGTTTGGCATACACATTGGCAAGGTGGCGCGTGCGCTCGGGTTTGCCCCGTCGTTCGCGCGCACCACGGAAGCGTTTTGCGCGGCGATTCGGGCAGCCGACCCACCGGCCGCGCTGGGCGTCATCGACATGAACGCCGACATCAACTGGCCGCTGGTGGCGGCTTTGGCGGCCGAGGACGGCCCGACGCCGCTGCTCGGGTTCGGACCACATCTCGATGTCGACGGGAGACGCGCGGCAAAGGCGGCCGGGTTGACCCGGATCGTCGCCAACAGCGAATTTCACCGCGATATGGAGGGGCTGATTCGCCGGTATGCACGTCCGTCGCCAGTTTCAGATACGGAAGAGTGAGCTCCCATCGGACGCGCCGCAACCATGCTAGAGTGTACGTACACCTAGATCGAGGCGAGCGTACGAGGTGAGCGAGTGGCGGCGAGAGCGGAGGATCTGGGGCCGGTGCTGCGACCGGTGGAAACGCTGGCGCACGACCCAGAACGCGCAGGTACGGTGCACGACGAACTAACGGTGGCGGGCGCGGTGGACGTGTTTTTCGGCGATCTGCGTTTGGCGCCGCGGTCCAAGAAAACCTACCGCCATGGCATCGACAAGTTTCTCAGTCATCTGGAGCGGCATGAGGGCATCGATCCTGAAGCCGCCCCGGTGAGCGCGCTGCGCGCCGAGCATGTAACCGGATTCGCGGCGCTGCTCGTGCCGCCGGATGTGCGCAGCCCGGAGGAAGTCTCCCGGATGCGCACGGCCCAGAACAATATCTCGGCGGTGCGCAAGTTCTGCTCGTGGCTGGTTAGCTACGATCTGAACGACGATCTATCGGGAGACCGCCTGAAAACGCGCATCGCGGCCATGATGCCGCGCTTTTCGCCACCCCCGCCCGATGTCAAACTCTCGGATCTGGAGCGGATCGTGGAGATGGTGGATCACCTGCCGGCGGAGGAGAAACCGCATCTGGAGTTGCGGCGGCTCAAGGTGCAGGCCATGATTCGGTTCCTGTTCCGCTCCGGTGTGCGCGTCTCGGAACTGTGCGCGTTGCGTCGACGCGATGTCGACCTGGGTGAGGGAACGGCTAATATTTACCGCGCCAAAGGCGGCAAGAGTCGAACGGTGCATTTCGACGCCGAAACCGCCCGGGCGCTGACCGTCTATTGGTCGGCCCGACTGGATCCGACGCGAGGAGCGGGCGCGCTCCCGGCCTTCAGCGGACGCGATAAACTGGGCGTTCCGGGATCGGCCATCAGCCCGCGCACGGTGGAGCACATCGTGGCGGAATTGGCCGAGCGGGCAGGGGTGGAAAGTGATGTCACCCCGCACTCATTCCGGCATGGCCTGGCGACTGAACTGGTGCGTCGTCGGGTGCGTGAATCGACCGTGCAGACGATTCTTGGGCACGCCTCGCCCGCGACGACCCGCATCTACGTGCACAAGACCGCGCTCGAGGTGGCTGAGGAGTATCAGGATGCCTTCGGCCCCTATCGGCCGCCCCACCCCAACGGAACGGGATGATCGCCGCCGGACGGTCGGGATTGCTTGGGCGGCGCTGACCGCGCTGACGGCGGCGCTGCTGCTGACCGGCTGCAATACCGGCGACGTGCGCGAGGTGCGCGGCGCCCAACAGCGTGACGCCCGCCAGACGCCGCAGATGCCGAGGCAACAGGCGACGCTGATCGCCGAGAAGTATTTCCCGGCCACTCCCGACCCGACCCGGTCGCCGCCAATCTACCCATTCGTGGGCGAGCTGGCGGTGACGCTGGCCGCCAATGGTGACGGTTCGCCGCAGGGGGCCTTCGCTAGCGTGCCGGTGGATGCGGGCACGCTCTACGCCGCGGCGCGATTGCATGGCGCCAGCTCCGGGCAAATCATCACCGCGATCTGGACCGACGCCTGGGGCAACACGGTCGGGCAAGTCGACCAACCGGTGGCATTGACCGCCGATTCGCAATGGATCGATTTGCCGCTGCCGCTTTCGCCCGGGTTGACGCCAGGCGACTACGCGGTGTGGCTCTACGCCGGCGAGCAGCGGATCGGATCGCTGGCGTTTGGATTGACGGCGCCGGGCAATGCACCGCAGATGTATCCGGAGCGCCCGGCAAATCCGCAGGCGCCGGTCGCCCAGCCGACACGGCCGCCGGAGCAGCCACGAGAAACGCAGAGCGGGCAAAGCGACGGGCAGCAGAACGAACAGGATCAGCAAGCCAGCGGCGATTGGCAGCAGAACCAACAGGAAGGCGGCGACTGGCAGCAAAGTCAGCAAGGCGGCGGCGATTGGCAGCCGGGTCAGCAGAACCAGCAAGGTAGTGGGGGCGACTGGCAACAGAACCCGCAGGGTGGCCAAGGAGATTGGCAACAGAACCCGCAAAGCCAAGCAAGCGGCGGCGACTGGCAGCAGAGTCAGCAAGGCGACGGGAGCCAGTGGCAACAGGACCCGGTGAATCAACCAGGCGGTTAGCAACCCAACGTCCCGGTTGGCGCTCCGCAAACCCGATAGCCGAAGCTGCCCGACTCGCCGGAGCGCATCGGCCGTTGCCCTCGACCCGCTGGCTCCCTACAATGCCGACGAGCCTGAGTCTGCGGTGGCAGCAGGATAGCGGGGGGGCGCTGGTGGGGACCGGCGCGCGGGGAGGGCGTTGCGGTGGGTAACCGCGATATCACGAACGAGGCGATTGTCGAGTTTCTCGGCACGTTCGCGCTCATCTTTTTTGGCGTCGGCGCGATTATCCTGACGCAAGGCGGCAATATCGTCGCCATCGCGCTGGCGCACGGTTTGGCGATCGGTCTGATGATCATGGCCGTGGGGCACATTTCCGGCGGCCACTTCAACCCGGCGGTGTCGATCGCCATGGTGGCGACCGGACGGATGGAGGTGTTCCGGGCCGGTGTCTACATCGTCGCCCAGATCGTTGGCGGCGTGGCGGCTGCCGGCGCTTTGACGCTCGTGTTCCCCGACCTCGGCAATTTCGGGCGCAACAACATCGGCATCAATAACGGGGTGCCGATGGTGGGCGACGGGATGAGTGTCGGCAATGCGCTGGTGATGGAGATCATCCTCACCTTTTTCCTGATGTTCGTCATCTTCGGCATGGCGGTCGACTGGCGGTCGCCGAAAGCGATCGCCGGGCTGGTGATCGGGCTGACGATCACGCTGGACATCCTCGCCGGCGGCGTCGTGAGCGGGGCGCTGATGAACCCGGCGCGCTTCCTCGGCCCGGCTATCGTGCAGCAAGACTTCACGAATTTCTGGATCTGGATCGTCGGGCCTATCGTGGGCGCCCTGATC
>JADLCW010000350.1 GCA_020847015.1 Thermomicrobiales bacterium
AGCCGCTCCCCGGCCAGCTTGGAGACGCCATACACGTTGAGCGGCTCCGGCGCGTCGTTTTCGGTATGCGGCTCGTCGCGTCCACGCCCGATGCCGGCGAACACGTAGTCGGTCGAGTAAAACACGATGCCCGCGCCGACTTCCGCCGCCGCCCGCGCGACGTTGGAGGCTCCGACCGCATTGACCGCAAAGGCCCGCGCCGGCTGCACTTCGCAGTCGTCCACCCGATGGTAGGCTGCGGTGTTGATGATCCATTCCGGTCGGTGTTCCCGGATCACGCGGGAGACGCCGACGCCATCGGTGACGTCGATGTCGGCGCTGCTCATCCCGATCGCATCAGCGCCGAGCAAGCGCATGAGATCCTGCCCGAGTTGCCCGGTTGCTCCGATGACCAGCACGCTCATGCCGACGCCTCCGCCATCAGGGTTTCCTTCAGCCATCGAATATTGAAGAACCGCGGATCTTTCTCTGGCTGCTCCCCAAAATCGCCGCGCTCCAGCGCGTTCCAGATGGCGATGACCGCCTCGGATGTACCGCGGTCGGCGCTGAAGCCGAGTTCCCGCGCGATCTTCTCGCCGCTCACGTAGTAGGAGCGGGAGCCGGCGTTTTGGGAGCGGTCGCGCTTGACGGTCACCTCGACGCCGTACTGCTGTTCGATCACCTCGGCGACCCAGTGCGCGAGCTCGAGCACCCGGTAGTTCTTGTGAATGATGTTGAACGCTTCGCCGCGGATTTTCTCCTGCGGCGCATTGAGCAGGTGAATATAGGCGTCCACCGCGTCGCGGATGTGCAGCAGCGGCCGCCATGCTTCGCCGTGACCGTGAACGGTCAGCCGCCGGTTGCGCCAGGCGTGGAGGGTGAACACGTTGACCACGAGATCGAAGCGCATGCGCGGCGATAGCCCGAACACGGTGCCCTTGCGCAGGATCACCGGCACGAAGAGCGGGTGCTTGTCGGCGATCCGCAGCAGTTCGATTTCGGCCAACCGCTTGGTCTTGCTGTAGTTCGCGGTTGGGGCGATCGGCATCTCCTCGGTCATGATGTGAACGTTCGCCTCATCGGCGGTCGTCGGCGCGTAGTACACCGAGCAGGTGGAGGCGAACAGATAGCGAAGCGGCTGCCCTTCCCGGGTGGCCTTGTCGGCCGCCAGTTGGGCGAGTTGCCGGGTGGCGAACACATTCGCCTCGCTGTTTAGTTCAGGCGCGAAATCCGCAGTCGGGTCGTTGGACAGACCGGAGAGGTGAATGATCGCTTCGACACCGTTCAGCCACGCCGGGTTTGGCGTGCGCAGATCGCCGGTAATCATCTCCAGTCGTTCGTGCCGCGGGAACGGATCGCCGAACCACATGGTGTCGACGACGCGCACCGTTTCTCCCAGCGCCAACAACTCCTTGGTCAACAAGCTGCCGACGTAGCCGGCGCCTCCTGTGACGAGAATCATGCCCCGGTTCCCCTTTCCCCAACCCCGGCGGGCGCTCGTCGAGTCCAGATCGCGCCACGGAGTTTCGCTTAGGCGACGGAGTTCCCCTCCATCTCTCCGAGTCGGTAAATGGTGCATACGCCGAGTTCGTGGACGAAAGGCGGGTAGTGCTCGTCCAGATAGCGCACCAGGTCGGATTGGCGCGCCAGCCACGCCTGCGCCGGACTCGGCACGAGCAGGAAGCTGGCGCCCTCGGCGCGCAGAGCTTCCAATTGCTCGATGGCGACGGCGTTGTCGACCGAAGTGTAGTCCGCCGCGACGCCGCCCGCCGCTTGCGGGTAGTCGATCGCGCGCCGCCCCGGCAAATCGAGCATCGCCTGGTCTCCATAGGACGCGACCAGCGCGATGCTGCCTTCGGGCAAGAACCGCTGCGCGGCGCTGCGAATCGTATCCACCAACTGCCGGTAGTAAATCGCGGCCGGCGCGCCCGGAGCGTAGCGAGCCAACGCCCCGCCGAGCGTGCCCATGATCTCCGTATCGTAGTTGAGCATCTGATCGTGAGCGCTGACGAGCATCGCTCGCACCTCTTGCTCGTGCTGCAGCAGCGTCTCGGTCTGCGTGGATAGCGCTGCGATCTGCTTCGTCTGATCGGTCGCGGTCTGGCGGAGCATGCCGATTTCATGCGAGAGGCGGAAAACGGTGCGGTCTCGGTCGGCGATTTTTTCGTCGCGCTCGGCGATGCGTCCTTCGCGCTCCAGAACCATGCCGTCGCGCTCGGCGATGCGCCCCTCGAGTTCGCCGCGGGAGGTCTCGTGCAAGCGCAGCGCAACCTCCAGCTCCTGAATGCGACGCCGATATTCGTACAGCCAGAGATCGATGCGGCCACCGCCCCCGGCGATAAACCCGGCAACGTCAGCGGCGACCGGTTTGCCGCGATCGTCTTGCGGCAGGATGCGCGCGGCTTCGTCCGACACCGGCGCGAATTCGGCTTCAGCGCAGAGATCGACGTAGAGATTGATGATCGCCGGAGCCAGATTCGCTTCCAGCAAGTCGGCGATCGTGAGGGTATGGTGTTTCAGGGCAGGAGCGGCGTTGCCGAGGAGGCGCCGCGCGGCGCGATCGTCGGAGCGCAGACCGGCAAAGGCGAGCAACCGCCGAATCTCCGGCGTCGCGTCGCCAAAGTAGGCGTCAAAGTGGGTGACGATCCGCTCCTCGCGAACCGTCGCGGCGAGCACTGCCTGATTGTAGACATACCAGAGATGCAGCCCCAATGGCAGCGAAAACCCGTTGCGCTTGTGGAGCGATAGCGCGACTTCCAGCGGATTGCGAACGACGACAACCACCTTCAACGACTCGGTAGCCGAGCGCCAGAACGGGATGGTGAGACTGTTGCGGGGATCTTTCCAGCCCCATGGGTCGTGACCGGCGAAACGCGCTACGAGATCGCGACCGGCCGCGCGCAGTTGGTCGAACCGCGCGTCGTTCCAATCGGCGGGGGGGTGCGGTGGGAGGTCCCAACTTCCGCCAAGGATGCCGAGCACGAGATCGTTCAGAATGACGAATTCCTCGTGCTCCCAAAACCCTTCGGGGTTGTCGGCGGAAGCGGGCAGCAAAATCTCCTCCGGACCCAAGTGGAGCCCACCATCGTGGAGAAGTTTGGCGACCATCGAGGTGCCGGAACGGTGCATGCCGGCGATGCTGACTGGCATGATTGGCGCTGATCTCCCGGTGCGGCGGCTGAGCCGCGTCATTCGGCAATGGCGTCAACGAGCTCGTTGACGATGGCCTGCACGCCATCGAATGAGAGCGCGCGGGAAGGTGGCTGGTGGCGATCCAATTCTGCGCGAATCAGCTCCCAAAGTCGCGCCGCGGAGAGTTCGTCGGGCGGCAGATTCGTCACCAGACCACGCTGCGCGAAGCGATCGGCCCGGATCACCTGCTCCTCCGAACCCGGAACACGAGGCGCGACGATGGCGCGCTTGCCGAGATACGCTGCTTCCGTCATCGAATTGTAGCCGCCCATGCTGACGAGCACATCGGCGGCGCGGGCGACGGCCAGGTAGTCGGGGTCGAGTGAAACCAGCGTCAGATTCGGCAGTCCTTCCGAGAGCGCGACCACGGTCGCCACATCGGCAGCCGGGAGGAGCGGACCGACCACGACATAGGACACGACATCACGATTGCGTTCGTCGCGCAGACCTTCCAGATAGGCTCGCAGCAGCGGACCACCGTCGGCCCCACCGCCGACCGAAACGGCAATCAGCGGCCGTCCTTCTGCTCCAAGCGCCGCCCGAATGGCGTCCGGCGGGCGACGAGGAGGCACGGGCGCAAGATAGCCGCAGAACCGTGTTTTCAGCGCGGCCTGCTCCGACATGCCATATTCGCGGACTGGATCGTACAGGTCTCGCTCGCCGTAGACGAGAATGCGGTCATACAGATTGTCGAGCAACGGGTAGATCCCGTCGGTCTGCCAGATCTCGCGTGTTTGGTCCGGACTGAAGGTGATGTCGCGCATAAGCACAACGAACGTTGGCCGCGGCTCACGCTCGCGCAGCGTCTCCAGCGAACGCGCCAACTCGCGAAATAGGCCGGCCGGAGCGTGATCCACCACGACGAGATGAGGCGCAAATGCCTCCACTGTCGCCGTCGCGACCTGCTCCCGAATGTACATGACCTGATGAAACGGGGCTGCTGGCGATGACGGCGCTGGCAGATCGGCATACAACTCGCGCAGCGGCATCGACGGCAGCTTCACGAAGTCGAGGTTGGCGGGCATCGCAAATGAAGACGCCTGCGACGACCCCGTAAGCAAGAGCAGAGCATCCTGCGGGCGGCGCCCGGCATAGGCCGATGCGATGCCGAGGGTAATCCGGAGGTGGCCGAGACCGGTTCCGTCGTGGCTATAGAAGAGTACGCGGCGGCGCCCAGCCGCCGCTGGCGCGCCAGCAGGATCGGTTGGTGATGGTGCGCTGATGGCGCTGGCCTCCTCAGATTCGCTGCGCTGCCTGGACGCGGCGGGGTGTCCTCGCGACGCATGCTCGGATCGATGTGAATTGCCGTCGGGAAGAGAGGATACCCGCCGAACCGGACTTGCGACTACGAGTCGAGCCAAGTGGCGCGACAACAAAAACCGGGAGGCGAAGCCGCCTCCCGGTTCTCTCGCCGCATTGGCCCGCAGGTCCAAGCCTGCGCGGTCAGCCCGTGTTTAGCTGACGAACGCGACGTTGTAGCTGCCGCCGGAGGCATCCGCGATCGCGGTGCCGCCGTTGGCGGAAACACCCAAGTTGGTGCTGTTGGCGATCTGGCCGCCGTCGACTGCAACGCCGCCGCCCATGGTGTCGCCGACGCCGATGGCGCTGCCGACGTTGCCGCCGCTGTTGACGTCGCCGAGGGCGACCGCGCCGCCGTTGGCCGACGCCGAAGCGCCGCCGCCGTTGCCCGCGCTCGAAACTTCCTGCGCGAAGATGAAGTCGCTCATGGATTCCCTCCCTTGGCGCCCTCTCGGGCATCTCAACCCGACCCTGTTTGAGCCGCCGTGCCAGCCTGACCCATCCGGCTTGGCATCGTATTCGGCAACCCGATTGCAAGGTAGCACTCAGAGAGAGACCTGTCAACACTACGTGTACGTATGAACTGCAGTTGCGGATTCATGGTGACTGATGGGGGGGTCGGCGACGCCTCGCTCTTACGGGCGATCGAAAGGGAATGCGCCGGCATCCAGCCGCTGCAGAATGGCCGCGCGACCCGTCAGAATTCGCTCGTAGAGTTCAGGATCGCGCCGCGCGATCCCCGCATCTCGCAATTCATCTTCGTCCCGCAAGGCGCGGCGGCCGTCCGGCAAGGCGATCACGTCGAGGTAGAGATCGCGCCAGCCCAGCGTCGGCGGATCGGTCGTCGGGTCAAAGTCAGTGGGGTAGACGACATTGGCGTACCAGCCGCGCAGCGATCCGTCCGGCGCGTGGACGGCAAAGACGTTGAACCACTCCGTGGGGGAGAAATATTCCAGGAGCGTATCGCCGGGAACGAACGACAACCCGTCCAATGTCACCGGCGCACGCGTCCACGTGGCTTGCACGCAGAGCCAGGGAGGCGGGGCAGCCTCCGGCACAATGCTGCCTGGATACTCCGTCACCGGTGCGCCGTCCGGCGAGCATTTCACAATTTGCAGCCGTGTGGGTTGGACGCCGCTCGGCCACCCGGTCGGTACACTCCTCGCATCGCCCACTAGGGCATCTGGCACGGTGTCGCCCATCGGCCTCAATGCTCCTCGGAAGTCGGCGACAGCGAGCTGGCGCGCACCAGTGCGAGCACTTCGCGGGTTTTTGCATCCAGCGTCTGGCGATCGTTCGCTTCCACGTTCAATCGCAGCAGTGGCTGCGTGTTCGAGGGTCGCAGATTGAACCACCAGGTCGGGAAATTGATCGTCACCCCGTCGAGGTGGTCGACTTCGCCGCCTTCGGCGACGAAGTGGCGCTCCACCTCCAGCATGCGCCCGGCGGGATCGGCTACCTCAGAGTTGATTTCACCCGAGCGAACCCGGGTGTCGAGTGGACGGACCACCTCCGAGAGCGGCACGCCCGCCTCGGAGACGAGCACGAGCACGGTCAGCAGCGCCAACATTCCAGAGTCCGCGAACCAGAGTTTGCGAAAATAAAAGTGACCGGAGTGTTCGCCGCCAAAAATGGCGTCTTCCTGACGCATCAATGCTTTGATGTAGGAATGACCGACGCGCGAGCGAATCGCCCGGCCACCGAGCCGCTCGATCGTCTCCGGCACCGAGCGAGAGCAAATCAGGTTGTAGACGATGGTCGAGCCAGGATGCTGCTGGAGCATCTTCACCGCGACCATCGCGGTGACCATATCGCCGCCGACAAACGCGCCGCGCTCGTCCACCAGAAACATGCGGTCGGCGTCGCCATCGAAGGCGACGCCGAAATCGCAGCGCTGCTCGATTACTGTCCGCTGCAAGTCGACGATGTTTGCCGGTTCGATGGGATTCGCCGGATGATTCGGGAAGGAACCGTCGAGGTCGAAGAACAACGGCACGACCTCCACCGGCAGCTTGGCGAATACCTTCGGGGCGGTGAGACCAGCCATTCCGTTGCCGGCATCGATCGCGATCTTGAGCCGGCCGATTTTGCCGACATCGACCAGCGACAGCAGATAGTCGGCGTATGCGTCGAGAATGTTCCGCTGCTGGACCGATCCGCGCTTTGCGCCAGCGGCAGTCGGATCGTAGCCGGCCAGCACCCGATCGCGAATGGCGCCGAGACCGGTGTCCAGCGACACCGGTTTCGCCTCGTCCCGACACAGTTTGAAACCGTTGTATTCGGCAGGGTTGTGGGAGGCGGTCACCATCACCCCGGCCGGGTAGCCATAGTGACCGACCGCGAAATAGAGGGCGTCGGTGGAGACGAGTCCGAGATTAGACACATCGGCCCCGCCATCGCGGATGCCGTCGATCAGCGCGGCGGACAGCACTTGGCCGGAAAGCCGCATGTCGCGCCCAACTGCGACCTCGTCCGGTTGCATCTCCGCCACCAGCGCTCGCCCGATCCGATAGGCGAGATCGGGCGTCAACTCGTCCGGCGTCGTTCCCCGGATATCGTAGGCCTTGAACACGTCGCTGATGTGCGCCGCTTCCTCCGGTGTCGGTTTTGACAACCGTTCGTCCATGCTCGGCTCCTCTATGCGTCGTGGACCCGCTCCCGGGAGGCGGCTGTCCCCCGCTGTGATTCGATAGTGGCATGCTCGTGGGAAGCGGGCAAGCGCGGTGCCGCCACACCGGAATGGCGGCGCCGCCATAATGGACGACCATTCAGTGATGCCGGGCAGCGACGGAGGGGGATGCATGGGCAGTCGACGGGTCGTGGTGGCGGCGTGGGGGTCCTTTGGCGATCTCAATCCTCACCTGGCTCTCGCGCTCGGGCTGCAGGATCGGGGCCATCGCGTCGTTTTCGCCACCGCCGAGTTCTATCGGTCGCGCGTCGAAGATCTGGGGCTGACCTTCCGACCGATGCGGCCGGATCTGCCCGACTGGCAGACGCCGGGCGTGATGCGGGCGCTGAACGATTCGCGGCGCGGCACCGAGCGCGTGGTGCGCCGGCTCATTTTCCCTGCACTGCGCCAAACCTATGCAGACGTGCTGCCGCTGGCCGCCGACGCCGATTTGCTCGTCTCCAGCCTGCTCGCCGTGGGCGCCAGGTTGGCGGCCGAGCGGGTAGGCATCCAATCGGTCACGACGGCGCTTCAGCCGTCGTTGTTCTTCTCGGCGTATGATCCGCCGGCGCTCGGGTTGCCGTCCGGGCTGGATGCGCTCCACAGGTTGCCGCCGGCGTTCCACCGCCTCGTATTCCGCGCTGTCGCGGCTGGCGCCAGCCACTGGTTCGCGCCTTGGCGAGCGGCGCGGGCGGAATTGGGACTCTCCGCCGATGCAGCGGATGGCTTCATGATAGGGCCGAGGTGGCAGGGGCTGGTGCTGGCGCTCTTCTCGCCGCTGCTGGCGACCCCGCAGCCGGACTGGCCAGCCGACGCCATCGTCACCGGATTTCCGTTCGATCGTCGCGTAGATGGCGACCAGCTTCCGGCTGTGCTGCGACAATTCCTCGACGCCGGTCCCGCTCCACTGGTGTTCACCCTCGGCTCGACCGCCGTGCTGGAGCCAGGGCGGTTCTTCGCCGAGAGCGTGCAGGCGGCGCGATTACTGGGGCGTCGGGCCATATTATTGTCAGGACCGGATGCTCCGACCGGCATCGTCCAGCGCGACCCCGACATGCTGGCGCTTGTGTATGCGCCGCACGCTCCGCTCTTTCCGCGCGCCGAGGCGATCGTGCACCACGGCGGCATCGGCACGCTGTCGCAAGCGATGCGCGCCGGTCGCCCGTCATTGATCGTGCCGTTCGCCCACGATCAGCCGGACAATGCCCGCCGCGCGGCTCGGCTCGGCATCGCCACGGTGCTGCGTCCGCGCCGCTACCGTGGCGACACCGCGGCGCGTGCGCTCCGTTTGCTGCTCGACGATGCGACGGTGCGGGCGCGAACGGCGGCGGTCGCCGAACAGGTGCGGGCGGAGGACGGAGTGCGCTTCGCCTGCGAGGCTATTGAATCCCGCGCCGATGGCCGCACGTAAGGGAGCAGCGGGGCGGGAGGCGAAGCGCGTCCTAATCTGCACCTTCGGCTCGCCGGGCGATCTGCTGCCCTTTTTGGCGCTGGCGCGAACGCTGCGCGATCTCGGCCATGAACCGGTGATCGCCACCAGCGAAACCTACCGGCGGCGCGTGGAAGCGATGGAGATCGGATTTGCCCCGGTGCGGCCGGATCGCCCGCCGGGTGTGCCGGACCCGGATCTGGTCGATCGGGTGCGCCGCGGGCAGGGATCGCCGGCGCAAATCTTTCAGGAAATGTTTCTGCCCAGTATTCGCGAGTCGTTCGCGGACACGAACGCCGCGGCGGATGGCGCCGACCTCGTCGTTTCCCATACGCTGGCGTTTACCGCCGGATTGGTCGCCGAGCATCGCGGCATCGATTGGGCCTCGGCGGTGTTGCAGCCGCTCGGGTTTTTCTCCCGCTTCGACCCGCCGGAACTCGGACCGCCGGGGCTGATGGCGATGGTCCGGCGGCTGGGCCCGGGCTGGGTGGGAGCGATGCGCGCCGGCGGAGCGACGCTGCTGCGCCGCTGGAGCGAGCCGTGGTTCGCGCTGCGGCGGGAATTGGGTTTGCCGTCGTCGGATTCAGACCCGGTGCTGCGCGGACAGCACTCGCCGCGGCTTTCCCTTGGATTGTTCAGTTCGCTGCTCGGCGGCTGGCAACCTGATTGGCCGCCGAACACCGTCGTCACCGGATTCCCGTTTCTCGAAGACCCGGCCTCGCAACGCCTGGAATTGGAACTGGCGGATTGGCTGCGCTCCGGTCCGCCGCCGATCATCTTCACCCTTGGCACGACGGCGGTGATGGAGGCCGGCGATTTTTACGTCGTCAGCGCCCAGGCCGCGACTCGTCTTGGCGCGCGCGCGGTGCTCTTGACCGGCGATGATCCGCGCAATGTCCCATCGTATCTGCCGGACGGCGTGCGGGCGGTGCCCTACGCGTCGTTTGGCGCGTTATTTCCCCGCGCCTGCGCGATCGTCCATCAAGCTGGCGTCGGGACCCTGGCTCAGGCGATGCGAGCGGGCGCTCCGATGCTGGTGATGCCATACGGTCACGACCAGCCGGATAATGCTGCCCGCGCGGTGCGGCTCGGCATCGCCCGGCGCATTTCCCGCACCGACTACCACGCCGGCGAGGTGGCGCGTCAGTTGGGCCAGATACTCGATGACCGGGCGATGGATCGGCGGGCGGCGGAAGTGGGCGAGCGGGTGCGCGCCGAGGACGGAGCGACGGCTGCTGCGGCGGCCATCGAGCGTGAATTTTGGCGTTGCTGCTGACGATTCTCGTTCGCTGGCGTCTACCAATCGAGGACCCACGTGGGCCGCATGGTAAACTGGCCGCGCCCGCCGCGCTCGTGACCCGTGCGAAGTCGCCCGCGGATGCGGCGCGGGCGCCGGATTTTGACGCGACGCGCATCCGGCCGCGACGCGAGAACGGAAGCTATGACTCGCGCCCTGTTCGCGCTTCTCATCGTGCTGGCGGCGTTGGCGCAGGCGACGATTTTGCCGGCTGCCGCTCCGTTGGCGATCGTGCCGAACGTGGTGCTGGTGTTGATCCTCGTCCGAGCCGCGCTTTACGGCGTTGCCGATGCGTTGATCTGGATTCTCTTGGCTGGCGTGACGCTTGACGTGCTGGCGCTCGACCCCATCGGCGCCAACGGGTTGGCGTTGCTGGCGGTTGCGCTCGTCGCCGCGCTGGCCCGCAAGCGCTTTTTCCATAACGGTATGATCTTTCCCATGCTGCTGGCCATGCTCGCCACATTCGCCTACGCCATCGTGTTGGCTGTTGTTCGCGCATTTGCCGGAGAAGGGATGGCGCCGCTGCAATTCGTGCTCCGCCTGACGCTGCTCCAGGCGTTGCTCAATTCGTTGCTGGTGCCGCCGCTCTATCTTGGTGTTGGCTGGCTGAACCGGTTCGGACCGGAAGGGGCCCGCTGATGGCGCGACGCAAACGCATCCCCTACGATCCGCCGTACGCGCGCAAGGGAAAGAGTCGCCGCCCCGGTCGGACGACGCGGGCCGATCAGGCGTTCATGTCGCGCCGAGTGCTGATCGTGCGCGGCGCGGTCGTCACTGCGTTCGCGCTGCTCGCCACCCGACTTGGTGTCATGCAATTGGTCGAGGGCGAGAAGTACCGCAAGGACGCGGCGAACAACATCCGCCGCAACGAGTCCATCAGCGCGTCGCGCGGGTTGATCTACGACCGGCAGGGACGCGAACTGGCCGTCAACCGGCAAACTTGGGAGGTGCGGGTGCGTCCGGCCGACTTGCCGGAAGACCCTGCCGAGCGCGCCCGTGTGCTGGACATCTTGACCAACGCGCTGAATCTTCCCGACGCCCTGGTGCTCGATCCCAAGGATGTGCCGGAAGGCGCCGAAGAAACCGTCTACGCCCGCACCGCGCAGCTTCTCGGCAAGACGCTGACGGTGGCGCCGACCGATCAGACGGTGCAATACCCCTTCTTCCGCGCGCCGGGCCGCATCGTGCGGGTGAACGGGCAAGACTTGCTGGTGTTCGTCTATCCGGATGCCACCGCGCGCAAGTCGGACTCGGCGCGTATTTCCGCCGACGGGCGGCTGGTTGCCGGGCAGGAGGTGGCTTGGCCGGCCGAACCGCAATTCGCCACCGGCGGCAACGTGCTGACGGTGTTGCTCTCGTCCGATCGGCGCCTGGGGTCGCGGGTGGACCGCGCCGTTTCGTCACTGGGCAACAGCGCCACTCACGAAGATGCCGTGACTGCGCTGCGTGAGGATGCCTACCGGGCTTGGACGAACTACATCGAGGATCAGGCCGGGCAGAATTTCCTGATTCGGCTGGAAGACGACCTTACCACCGATCAGGCCGCGCTGTGTCGGGCGCATCTCAATGAACTGCCGGGCGTCACCGTGATGAACCGCCTTGATTACCTGATCCGCAATGGACGGTATATGGAGCGGGTAACAGTGAAAACCGGCGTCCCGCGCGAGGTGGCGCTGAAGCTGGAAGCCAATCGACTCTATCTGC
>JADLCW010000351.1 GCA_020847015.1 Thermomicrobiales bacterium
GCCTAACGCTCCCATGTCCACACCTCCCGTTGGTCGCGCAGATTGTCGGGATTGGCAAACCAGCGCCGAAACGGCGCGCCATCCGAACCAATCGGCAGTCTAGCACGGGCGCTGGCGTATTCCGCCGCTCGTCCTGCTCACGGCGGCCGGCCTCCGCGCGCTCCGGCGGAAACCCGTGTCGCACGAGTCATTCCACAACGGCGTTGATCAGATGCGCGACCCGCGCCACACCACCTCGCGCGTCAAGGGTGATGGCGACGAGGTCGATTCGCCAAACGACATCGTGCCATTCAGGGTGATCGGCGACGAACCAGGAGCCAGCGGCCAACAGACGGCGGCCCTTGGTCGGGGTGATCGCTTCTTCGGCGCGCCCGGCCGATTCGCCGCGTCGGGTTTTCACTTCGACGAACACGAGTTCGGCGCCGTCGACCATCACCACATCGAGCTCTCCGGCGAGGCAGCGCCATTGGGCGGCGACAAAGCGATACCCCCGCGCCTCCAGCCAGGCGCGGGCGTGGGCTTCTCCGGAATCGCCAAGAGTCTTGCGGCGCGGCAGGTTCATTGGACGATGTAGCGGGCGACGGGAGCAAACGAGCGGCGGTGGAGAGGGCAGGGACCATGCTCGCCCAGCATGGCCAGGTGGAAAGCGGACCCGTACCCTTTGTGGCCGGCAAAACCATAGCGCGGCTCGATCGCATCGGCAGCGACCATCAGTGCGTCGCGGGTGACTTTGGCGACGATGGAGGCGGCCGCCACGCTGAGGCAGTGAGCATCGGCGTCGATGGGGCCGACTTGGGGCATGCCGAGGTCGATGGTGCAGGCGTCGAGCAGCAACGCATCTGGTTCATCGGGCAAAGCCAGCACGGCGCGTTCCATCGCGATTCGATTGGCGGCGGCGAGGCCGATGGCGTCCAGCTCCACCGAATCGGTCATGCCGACGCCAACCGCGACGGCTGCGGCGTGGATCGTCTCCAGCAGTGCGACCCGACGGATCGGCGTCAGCAGCTTGGAATCGCGCACGCCATCCAGGTCGCTGGCGAGCCGCGCGATGGCATTGCCGCGGCGGGCCGGAAAAACGACGGCGGCGGCAACCAGGGGGCCGGCCAGCGCGCCGCGGCCGACTTCGTCCACCCCGGCCACGGCACGCAGGCCGATTCGCCAGAAGACGCGCTCAAAAGCAAAATCGGGATCGCGGCGCGGCGAACCGTTCACGGTCTGAGCCATGACCGGACGATAGCACGCTGAAGGCGCCGACGCCCGTCCCCAGACGGGAGCGGGCGTCGCATTCACGATTTTCTGGCAGGCCGCTGTGGATTAGGTCCGGCGCTCCTTGATGCGCGCGGCGCGCCCGGTGAGGCCGCGCAGGTAGTAAAGCTTGGCGCGGCGAACGCGCCCGTGACGCGTGACCTCGATCTTGTCGATGCGCGGCGAGTGGATGAGGAAGGTCCGCTCGACGCCGATGCCGTGAGAGGCGATGCGGCGCACGGTGAAGTTCTCGTTGATGCCGCCTGCTCGCCGGCGGATGACGACTCCCTCGAACACCTGGATGCGTTCGCGGCTGCCCTCGACCACCTTGGCGTGGACCCGCACCGTGTCGCCGGGACCAAAGTCCGGCACTTCGCCTTTATACTGCTCCGCCTCGACGGAGCGGATCAACTGGCCAACCATCGTTTCCCGCCCTTCTCGTTCACCGGCGCGCGGTCCCTGGCGGCGGAGCCGCGCCGGATCATCCGCGTCGAGCGCCCATGCCGCTATTGCACACGCAAAGACGCCCACACGTTTTGGCGCGCTGGCGATTCTAGCAGCGCCCGATCGCTTGAGCAACCGGGGGCGCGATGTGATTTCGATTCTGCGCTGCGCGCGATTCACTCCGGGGGCGCGGTCCACCAAGCGGGCAGCGCGCGTTCCAGCATGGCCAAGGTGCTCTTGAGCGAGCGCTCGCCGCGCACCCCCGCGCCGGGGTTCAAGCTCGAGACACAGAGTGTCGACACCTTGCCGGTGGCCAATACTTCCGCCAGCGCCCGCGCCGTTTCCTCGACCGTCAGCCCGTTGGCCGAGGGGGTCGAGGCGCTAGGTACGAAGCGCGGGTCCAGCACATCGAGATCCACGTGCAGGCAGATGCGATCGCAACGGCGGGCGAGCGACGCGATCGCCGTCGTGAACGGCTCTCCGGCAGCGACCTCGGACGCCGAGATGATGCGAACGGCCGTGGCGCGCAGGAGCGCTGACTCCTGCTCGTCCAGATCGCGGACTCCGGCCAGCACGATGCGGTCGGTGGGAATCGGCGCGATGAGCCCGGAGGCTTCGCGCCACAATGGTCCGGCCAGACCGGCCAGAATCGCCACCGGCATCCCGGCCAGGATGCCGCTGTACGAGGTCTCCGGCGTATTGAAGTCGCCGTGGGCGTCGAGCCAAACCAGCCCGAGTCGCTCGGCTCCGCATGCCAATTGCGCCCCGGAGACGACGCCGACCGCCGCCGTGTCGTCGCCGGCCAGCACCAGCGCCGGCCGCCCGGCGCGGCATGATTCCGCCACCAGCGCCGCCGTGCGCGCGCCAAGTCGCCCGATATTGACGGCAACCCGACCCGGCTCCCGCTCCTCGTCGCGAAGCTGGGCGGCCACCGGCGGCGCAGTGGATACGCCCGCGAGCTGGAGACGGTCGATCAGACCGGCTCGCAGCAGCGCGTTCGGACCGGCTCCCAGCCCTTCGTCCGGTTCGTCGTAACGGTAGGGTACGGTGACGATCGCGAGGTCCACGGCTCATCCTCCCCAGCCCTCGGCCCGCCAATGTCGATTCCGGAGTCGTGTTGGGATAATGCCCGGGTTCGCCCCTCGTTTACAATCCCCCGCAGGCGCCATCCTGCCATGGGCGGGATCGAAATGTCGTCGATTCGGACATCGAACCTTGACCGCCAATCCCGAACCGGGTGCGCGCGGAGATCGCGGCGGCCCGCCGATCGTCGATCCGAACGCCCCTGATTACTACCAACTGCTGGGAGTCGACCCCACCGCCAGCGCCGCCGAGATCACCCGGGCGTATCGCGCGGCGATGAAGCATACCCACCCCGATCGACACTCGCCCGAACGGCGCGCCGTTGCCGAAGACCGCGCCAAGCGTCTGAACCAGGTCTACGCCACCCTCTCCAATCCCTCGCGGCGACTCGCTTACGATCGTTCGATCCGGGCCGCGCGGGTGCAGGATGAATTGATGAATCACTATGTCGGCGGGTTCGTCCCGATGCACCAGCGCGAGACGGACATCTTCGGCGAACGGATGCGGCGAGAGCGCACGCCGGCCGAGCAGCGCGAGCAAGTGGTCGCCGACCGCAGCGCCGCGGTCAGCTTGCTGCTCGTGTTTCTCGCGCTGGCGCTGGCGCTGGTTTTCCTGATCGTGGTCTGGTCGGTGATCGCCGCCGCGCTGGGCACGATCGTGTAGGAGTCGTCGCGCTCAATGACCGCGCAACCGCTCCGGGGTGAACCGGAGCGGCACGTTGAATTCCTGCGCCATGCCCTCCGGGGTGATCCCCAGCCGCTGGATGCCGGAGCGGTATTTTTCGACATACGCGGAAATCTCGGTGAGGGGCGGCGCGTCGGTGTCGATGCGCGCGGCGCCGGTGAGGATCACGATGTTCTCACCGTCGACCCCACTGTCGAGATTGAGACTCACCTGCGGCCGGCTGGCGATATTGCGCAGCTTGGGTTTGTCCGGCTGGCTGTAAATGAGGATCGTTTCGCCGTCCCAGAGAAACCAGATCGGACTGGGTAGCGGCACGCCGCGCTCGTCGACCGTGGTCAGCCAGGCGACCTCGTCTTCGCGCAGCCGGCGCAGCGCTCGCGCCCCGAATTCGGTTGTCGCATCGATCCGCAGCACCGCTTCTCCCCTTTCGCGTTGGTCACGGCCGGATCGCCATTGTAGGCGCGCCCTGACCATGGGTGTGCGATGATCGCGCCGCTTCGCGCGGAGGGGAGGGAGACTCATGCTGGCGCTGCGGTGGCACGGCCGAGAGGACGTGCGGCTCGACGAGATCGACCCGCCGCCCCCGCCGGGGCCGGGCGAGGTTCAGATCGATGTGGCGTGGTGCGGCATCTGCGGCACCGATGTCGAGGAATACCGCGCCGGCCCGATCTTCGTGCCGGTCGACGAACCCAATCCGCTAACCGGGCGCAAGGCGCCGCTGACGCTCGGTCACGAATTTAGCGGGCGGGTGGTCGAAATCGGCCCGGGTGTCGACGCGCTGCGGGTGGGCGACCGGGTGGCGGTGGACACGCTGATTTTTTGCGGCAGTTGCTATTGGTGTCAACGCCATCAGGTGTCGTTGTGCGACCGGTTGGCGGCATTGGGGTTGATGGCTGATGGCGGGCTAGCCGAGAAATGCAATGCGCCGGCCTATTCCTGCGTGCTGGCGCCCGACACCGTTAGCGATGAGGCGGCGGCGCTCGCGGAAACCCTGGCGGTGGCCATACGCGCGCTGCGGCGGGGCCGGTTGCGGATCGGCGAGCGGGTCGTCGTCGTGGGCGGGGGCGCTGTCGGACAGATGGCGGTGCAGGCGGCGCTGGCCGGCGGCGCGGCGTCGGTAACGCTGGTCGAGCCGATGGAGGGGCGGCGTAATCTCGCCCTGACCAGCGGGGCCACCAGCGCCGTGACGCCGGAAGATCTGCCGCCTGGGCAAGCCGATCTGGCAGTGGAGTGCTCCGGCAACGGAGCGGCCGTGGCCGAAGCGGTGCAGGCGGTGCGCAAGGGCGGCCGGGTGGTGCTGGTTGGCATCTCCGGCAAGCCGATCGCGTTGAACCCACTCACCCTCGTCGCGACGGAAAAAGAGATGATCGGGTCGCTTTCCCATGTCTATGACGAGGATTTCCGAGCCGCCGTCGCCTTGCTGGGGCGTGAGGCGGTGATCGGCGATCTGATCGTCAGTGACCGGGTGCCGCTCGCGCGTGCGCTGGAGGACGGATTGCTGGCGCTGCTGCGAAACCCGGAAGACCATCTCAAGATTCTGATTTCGCCGCGCGATTGATTGCCGGTTCAGGAGCGCACGAGACCGGGGCGCGGGACGATGCCCGCGCCCCGGTCTCGTGCCGTTGCCGCGGCGCGGCTGTCAATTGGCCGTGATCTCGTACGTGACCCCATCCGCAACCAGGATGACCTGCTCCCCGAGGGCGAGCGCGGGGCCGAGCTCCGGTCGCCGCTCCAGCAGATCGAAATAGGCGTCGCTAAGGAATGCGATCTGCTCTGGCGTCATCGTCCCCGGATCGAACGTGGTGTCGGTCCATACGCCGTCGTGCAGGATGAAGGCGTGCCCGCCGGCATAGCGGAGCACCTCGTCGGCGTCGATGGCGACGCCATCGGCACGCGCGATGGTGGCCGCTATGGGGGCCGCCGATTCGGCGGACGCCATGGAGTTCATCGCCACCGCACGGTCGACCGCCGCCGCGCCCGAGACAGGCGCCGGCTGCGCCGCCTGCGTCATCACGTCCTGAGCCACCCGGGTGCGTCCCTCGGCGGAGAGAATGTCGTCTTCGGTAAGCAGGTACGACGTATAGGAAGTGACGATACCAAAGCGCACACTGAGACGAACGATCTCATCCACCAATTCCCGGCTTTCCCCATTGAGCCGAATCTGATTGAGCAGATAGCAGACGCGGCGAGTCGCCCACAACCGGGGCAGCCAGCCGTCGCCGCGCGCGGTGGGAAGAATCTGGTTGGGGAAGGCATAGGTGCGCCGCTCGCCATCGACCGTGCCGGTCAGGGTGATCGTGGCCGCGCCGCCTTCGGTATAGCGGCCGAGCACGACCAGTTGGGAGCCCGCGAACAGATCGGGCAGGGGATCGGGGGAGACATCGCTGATGAGCGCGTTGCCCCAATCCACCTTCAGATCGGCCAGCACCGGCGCGCTGATGCC
>JADLCW010000352.1 GCA_020847015.1 Thermomicrobiales bacterium
CCATACATGAGTGATTCGTCCACCGCGGAGTTACGGGGCAGATCGGCGGTCGCATGCAGCAGCAACCCCTGCCGCGGCGATGCGGAGTCATCGGTGCAGGTGGCGACCAGCGCGTCCAGCAGGCGAAGCGCCTGCTGGCGCCGCAGATCGGCGTCTATGCCGCCGGCTGCGGCGAGATCGAGCAACCCGTCGGCGGCGATGGCTCCGGCCGCGGCATCGCGCGGGACTCCAGCGCCTTGAGCCGCGAAATCCCATGGCGGAGCCTCGTCGAGATTGGCCTGCCCGACGAAAAAGTCGGCCAACTGCTCGGCGACGGCGCGCAGGTCGGGACGCATGGCGATGCGGGCGATGGACGCGAATCCATAGATCGCCCAAGCCTGACCGCGCGTCCAGTACGATTCGTCGTGCAGCCCCTGGTGGGTTCCTCGCCAGACGGCGCGGCCGATTTCTGGATCGAAATCCACGACGTGATAGGTCGAGCCATCGGGGCGCACATGATTGGCGATCGTCGTCTCGGCGACCCGCAGCGCGATCTCGCGCAGCCGCGTCTCGCCCGTCTCCTCGGCGGCCCAGAGCAGCAAGGGCAAGTTCATCACCGTATCGACGATGGTGCGGCCGCGGTGAATCGGGTCTTCCGCCTCATCCCACGCCTGAATGTAGTCTCCTGGCTCGTGAAAGCGGGTCGCCAGCGAGCGGGCGGCGACGACGGCTGCGTCGCGGAACCAGGGGTCGCCAGTGATGCGATAGCCGCGGACGAAACTCGGGTAAAAAAGAAACCCCATGTCGTGGGTGGTGACATCGGTTTTGCGTGGCTCCAAGCGCTGCGCCCACGCGTAGGCGGCTTCACGCAGGTCCGGGTCTCCGGTGCGGAGATACGCCAGCCAAATGACGCCGATCCAATGCCCCGCCGTCCAACGGCCATGCTCGCTGGTCCGCCAGCGACCGTCGCGGGTCGTATGCGGAAATGCATCGAGGCGGTCGAGATTCAGCCGCGTTTTGGCCACGCAGTAGTCGAGCGCCCGGTCATAGCGATTTCGTTCGTTTTCCGACACCTGGGACCCTCCCGGGAACACGCCGTGTGCGGCCTCTACCCCAATCGACCGACCGACCAGAACGGCCGAGATCAGAGATATTGAAGGATGTGCGTCGCCACCGCGACGACTTCCCCGTGCTGGTTGGTCGCCATCACGGAGGCCCGCGTCTGCGCCTTGTCCAGATCCTCGGCGACGATCTCATAGACGACGGTGATGGTGTCGCCCACGAACACGGGCTTGACGAACCGGACCCGGTCGTAGCCATAGGAAACGACGGTCCGCCCTAAATCGGCCTGCTCGACGATCTTGGTCGAGCAGGTCGACATCAGCGCAATGGTCAGCACGCCATGCGCCACGATCCGGCCGTAGCGCGTGCCCGCCATATATTCGGCATTGACATGATTCGGACTGAAATCGCCTGAAATCCCCGCAAAAAGGTAGATGTCGGTTTCGCCAATCGTTTTCGCGAACGATACCGTCGTGCCCAGCGGGATCAACCCAGGCGAGGCGCCCACCTGCTCCATGAATGACGACCCTCCTCGCGCGGCTGCGGCCTACGCCGGCGCGCCGACGGGTTTCAGACAGCGGCGATAGAGCTCGGCGATATCCGCTTCGGAGTAGTTGCGCGGGTTCGTTGGGGCATCGATGTTCCGCATCGCCTTCTCAGTCATCTCCGGTATCGCCTCGGCCGTCACACCGACATCGGCCAGCGTCGGCGGAATCCTGATGTCGCTCGACAATACCCGCACCGCCGCCACCGACCGCTCGGCCGCCTCGCGAACGGACAGGCCAGCCACGGGTTCGCCCATCGCTTCCGCCACGCGCGCGAATTTCACTGGATCGGCGGCGAGATTGAACTCCATCACATGCGGCAGGATGATCGCGTTGGTGACGCCATGCGGGGCGCCAAAGATGCCGCCGACCGTATTGGACATGGCATGGACGAGACCGAGTCCGGCGTTGTGGAATCCGATGCCCTGCATGGTCGTCGCGATCTGTAACGCGGCGAGCGCCGCCAGGTCGTTGCGGGCCACCGCCAACCGCAGATTAGCGGCGATCATCCGCAGCGCTTCCAGATTGAGCGCATCCGTGATCGGACTCGCGTTGCGCGAGACATAGCCTTCGATCGCCTGCGTCAGGGAATCCATCCCGGTCGCCGCGGTCACTGGCGCCGGTAGTTGCATCAGCAACAACGGGTCAAGCACGGCGATGCGGGGGAAGATGCGCGGCGTCACCACCACCATCTTGAGCCGACGTCCAGCATCGGAGATGACCGCGCCGCGGGTCACTTCGGAACCGGTGCCGACCGTCGTCGGCACGGCGACGAGCGGCAGCGGGAGATCCGGCACCGTGTCGAATCCTTCGTAGTCGCGCGCCGCGCCGCCGAACTTGCCGATGACCGCGATCACTTTCGCGCAATCGATCGAACTGCCGCCGCCAACCGCGATGACGGCATCGCAGCCGCCGGCGCGCGCCCGGGCCGCGCCTCGGTCGGTGGTCTCCGCCAGCGGGTTCGGTTCGACTTCGTCGAACACCTCGTGCGTCACGCCGGCCCGCTCGAGTCCTTCGACCACGCTCGCCAACAATCCGGCGCCGGCCACGCCTCGGTCGGTCACGATCAGCGCTCGCGTCGCCCCAAGCCCGCGCAACTCTTCGCCGATGGAGCCAGCGCTCCCGGGTCCCGCAACCACCTTGGTGCCGTGCAGAAACTGAAACTCCTGGACGGGCGCCACTCCCTGCTCCTTGTCACCGCGCAGCGGGCGCGGACGCTGCCGCGAGGCGCCCGCGACAATGCGAGCGCCCTGCGACTTGACGGGATGCTAAAAACCCTTGCCGAGAAATTCGTCGACGTTGCTGGCGTCAACCTGCTGCGATTGCAGTGTCCAGACCGGCTCGATCTCCTCGCCGGTTGCGACCTTGAAGGCGGCGATAATGCCTTCCGGAGCGACGAATGGGTAGATGAACGAGGCGGCCATCTCGCCATTCTTGATCGATTCGAAGGCTGCATTTTCGCCGTCGATGCCGACCACCATGATCTCGTCGAGTCGACCGGCCTCCTTGATGGCCTCGATCGCGCCGAGCGCCATCTCGTCATTGTGGGCGTACACGGCGTTGATCTGCCCGGGGCCGAATCG
>JADLCW010000353.1 GCA_020847015.1 Thermomicrobiales bacterium
GAGGCCTAGGCGCAGGAGGCGGCATGGCGAGCATCAGCAAGATCACCCTGATTGGCAATCTTGGCCGCGATCCCGAAACGCGCTACACGCCCAGCGGCAAGCTGAACGTGCAGTTCACCATGGCCGTGAACCGCAAATTCCGCGATCAGGGCGGCAATTTGCAAGATCGGACCAACTGGTTTCGGGTGACCGCCTGGGGAACCTTGGCTGAGTCAATGGTCAAGCTGGCCGAGCAGGGCTGGCTGGCCAAGGGCAAGCTGATCTATGTCGAGGGCCGCTTTGAAGCGCGTGAATACCAGGACCGCGACGGGCAGACGCGCACCTCACTCGACGTGAACGCTACCGAGCTTCAACTTCTCGGCTCCCGCGGCGATGCGATGGATGGCGAGGGTGGCTTCGGCGGTAGGAGTGGCGACTTCGGCGGCCAAGGTGGCGGCTACCAGCGCGGCGGCCAGCGTGAGGCGGAAGGCGGGGAGTTCGGCGGGCCCGACGATATCGACGAGGTGCCGTTCTAGCTTCGCACCAAACAAGATGTTGACGATTCGGGCGCGCGAAGGAGATCGCGGCGCCGTTCCACGAGGATGAACGCAATGGATCAGCAGAACCAGCAGGAAGGCGGTCGCCCGGGCGGCGAGGGGCAGCGCCCGTCTCGCTTTGGCGCTGGCGCTCCGGGTGGTCGATCGGGTGGCGGGGGCGGCGGCAGTCGTGGCCCGCGGCGTGGCGGCGGCAGCGGTCGCGGTTTTGGCCGTCGCAAGGTGTGCGCCTTCTGCGTCGACAACATTGGCGAAGTCGACTACAAGGACATCGCCCGGTTGCGCCGCCATATTTCCGAGCGCGGCAAGATCGAACCACGGCGCAAGGCCGGCACCTGCGCCAAACATCAGCGTTCGCTGACGACCGCCATCAAGCGGGCGCGCCATGTCGCGCTGCTTCCCTTCACCGGTTCCTCCCGCTAATCCGGGCCGGCTGAATCGATCGGGCGAGCGGACCGCGGGGAGGCCAGATGGCCTCCCCGACGCCTGTTTGACCGGGCGCGCCTCCGAGGGCGCCCGCGTGGACGCAGGGGAGGACACGCCATGGCGCAAGGCGGTCAGGAGGAGCGAGGCGGAGTGCGCGGCTGGATCGCGCGATTGCGCGGTGGAGAAGCCCCTCCTGCTACGAATCCGGCCAGAAAACGGCGCATCTCCCGCGGCGAGCGCGAGCGGCAACAGCAGCGCCGGTTGCGGATCGGCATCGGCATCGCCGGGGCGCTGGTCGTGCTGGTCATCGTTGGCGGAGCGCTCAACGAGTTCGTCATCAAACCCCACGCCAGCCTCGCCACCGTCGGCGGCGTTTCCATCTCCCGCACCGATTATTGGAAGACGCGCGCGGTCGATCTGATGGAGCAGGCGCGGCAGTTCCAGGCCTTCGCCGATATGGTCGGGTCCGACCAGAGCGGTCAATATCTCTCCATGGCGCAGAATGCGCTGGCCGAAATCCCGACCGTGTGGGGCAACACGACTGTCGACCCCACCACACTGAACCGTATGATCGACGATCAACTTTATATGCAAGGGTTGCCCAGTCTCGGGCTGGAGGTCACCGACGCCGCGGTGGACCAGTGGACACTGGAGCAATTCGCGGCTGCTGACGCCCCGCTGACCACCCCGACGCCGCAACCGACGCTCATTCCGGCGCGCGCTGACAGTGCGACCGCCACGGCGGAAGCCCTGGCGCTGGCGCGCATGGAACGCCCCGACTACGCGCCGACATCGCTCCCGCTGCCCTCGCCGCCGGCGCTGGCGGCCAGCGTGCCCGCGTCCGGCACACCGGCCCCCGCTCTAACCGCTGCCGCCGCCCCCGATCTCGCCGAGGCTCGCGCCACCGCCGAGGCTGGCTTCGCGCGCTTCGAGACAGATTTTCTGAAGGGAGCGCATCTCTCGGCGAACGACTACCGCCGACTGATCGCCAAACCCGCCGTGGCCCGGCGGGAGGTCGCGGACAAGATCGCCAGCGAGGTGGGCCAGAGCGCCGAGCAGGTGCAAGCCTCACACATTCTGGTGGCGACAAAGGAACTGGCCGACGAGATCGAAGCCGAACTCAAGGCCGGCGCCGACTTCGCCACTCTGGCGCGTGAGAAGTCGACCGATGAGGCGACCGCCGGCAACGGCGGCGAACTCGGCTGGTTCGCTCGCGAGGAGGTTCCGGCTCCACTGGCCGACGCAGCGTTCGCGCTGCAACCCGGAGCGACCAGCGCGCCATTCCAGACCGAATTCGGTTGGGGAATCGTGCGAGTGACCGGACACGAGACCGATCGTCCGTTGAGCGACGCCCAGATCAACCGCATCGAACAGGCGCGAACGATGCAGTGGTTGGACGAGCGTCGCGCCGCGACGAAGGTGAGCGCGGTGACCGGGCCCACGCCGACGCCGGCGCCTGGCAAGTTCGTGCCGCCGTTGAACGCGCCGCCGCCTCCACCGCCCACGCCGGAGCCGGAACCTGCACTGGAGGGCACACCCGGCGCGACGCCGGAGCCAGTTGGATAGCACGGAGCCGGGTCAGGCTGCATGCTATCCTGACCGACATGTCCACTGGGTGCATCGGCGCGAGCGCGGAGGCGGGCACGCGCCGCCGGGCCGTCAGGCGGAGTTGAAGCATGCCGCAGCAACCTCCGGGCGGCGCCGGGTCACGGCGGCGCGCCCCGCAGCAACCCTCGTCCGGTTCGGGCGTCAACCCCGAACAACCGGCCGAGCGAGCGGAACCGGCGCCGGGTGCGCCGGCGCCCGGCGCACCCAACCCGCGCCGGTCGCGATCCGCCGGCGCGCCGAAGGC
>JADLCW010000354.1 GCA_020847015.1 Thermomicrobiales bacterium
CGAATCGACTCGGCTACCGCGTGGGCGCGATCGACAGCTCCCAGCTTGTCGAAAATAATCTGTAATCGCTTCTTGACAGCCACCTCGGTGCGGCCAGTGGCATAGCCAATTTCACGGTTCGTGGAGCCTTCACTGGCGAGCCGCAGAATCTCCAGGTCGTCCGGGGAGAGGTCGGCGACGCGGTGCGTGTGCTCGCGAGCCAGTCCGCCGAAGTCCTGCAGCACGCCATCGAGGAGTTCGGGGCTGAGCTGGCGACGCCCACGCGCGACGGCGCGGATGGCGGCGATGAGTTGTTCTGGCGGGGTCGACTTCAGCAGATAACCAGCGGCGCCAGCCTCCAGCGCCTGGCGCACATAGGCCTGATCGCCATAGGAGGTGAGGATGATGACTGCCGGCGAGGAACCTCGCTCCTGGAGTCGGCGCACCGCCTGCACGCCCCCGGCTCCCGGCATGCGCAGATCGAGCAGAATCACATCGGGCTTCAAGGCGCGGGCACGTTCCAAGGCGCTGGAGGCATCGTGCGCCTCGCCGGTGACGGAGATGTCGGGAGTGGTCGCCAGCACCTTGCGCAGCCCCTCGATCACCACCGGGTGGTCATCGACGAGCAACACCGAGATCATACGCCACCCCCTCGCCAAGCCCGATCGGCTCCAGCATCGGCGGGGCCGCATCGGGCGCATCAGTCTGATCGGGGTCGATTGGCCGCTCGATGACGATCGTTGTCCCGTCGCCGGGACGGGACGTGATGTTGAAGGAGGCCCCGATGGCCGCAGCCCGCTCGCGCATGCTTAGCAGACCGAGCGATGTTGGGCGCGCCGCCACATCGGGATTGAATCCAGCCCCGTTGTCGTGGATGGTAACTCGGAGTCGCCCTTCGGTGGCGTCGATGCGCACGAGCGCCTGATCGGCCCCGCCGTGACGAAGGGCATTGTGCAGCGCTTCCTGCACGATGCGATATACGGCCAGGCGCACCTCCGGGGTCAGATCCGGCGGCTCGCCGACCGTTTCTAACCGGCAGCCGAGTCCGGATCGGCGCACCTGCTCCATATGGCGCTCGATGGCGGCGACCACGCCGAGATCGTCGAGATCGGGCGGACGCAAGGCGAACACCACTCCGTGCAACTCCTCCATGGCGCGGGCCAGCAGATCGCCGATCGCCTCCAGCTCCTCATCGCTCGGAGAGCCAGGTTCGGGCGGCGAGTGGCGACCATTGCTAAGTTGCAGCGCCCGCGCCTGGTAGAGCGCTCCGGTAATGAGGGGAGACACCGCATCATGGATGTCGCTGGCGATGCGGCGGCGCTCGTCCTCCTGCAAGCGAACGGTGCGCCGGTTCAGATCGCGCAGCGCCGCGGCGTTCGCATCGCCGGCGGCGCGGGCCGCCTCCAGATCGTGCATCTGGCGGGCCAGCCGGTCCGACATCTCCCCGAACGCGGCGCCGAGCGTGGCGATCTCACCCCCGCCAGTCGCAGCCGCCCGCGGACTGAAATCACCGGCGGTAATCGCGGACGCCTGGTCGGTGAGTTCCCGCAGCGGCCGAGCGATCCATTCACCAAGCACGATGACAAGCGCGAAGGTGGCCACTGTCGCCAATCCCAGCGCCAGCAACCCCCGCTCCAGCAGCATCCGGTTCGGCGCGTAGGTGCTGGGTGCGGAGTGCGTGACCATCACCGCCCACCCGGCACCCGGCACCGGCGCATAGGCGGCCAAATGCACCTCGCCGGTAGGGTCGGCATAGGGCTGGGCGCCCACCTTGCCCGATTTGGCCAAGGCCGCCGGCTGTTCCAGACTGGCGCTGAGGGTTTTGTCATCCAGCGTGCTGCCCTGGGCGGCAATGACATCGCCTTCCGCTACAACGGCGATCGCCGTGTCGCCGCGGACAAAGGGCAGCACCGTGTCCTTGAGTCGGTCCACCGACAGCAACGCGCCAATCACGCCGACCGGCATGCCATCGTCCGATGACTTGGGGTGGACCGGCATCGTGAGCGCGATCATCGAGGTGTCGGGGGTGGTCAGCTTGTTGGAGACGCCTGGCTCGCCAAGCGTGAGGGCGCGGTCGACAGCGGTGATGAAGGTCGGCGTCGTCTTCAGGGGTTGCGGGTCCAACCCGGCGAAGGCGACGGTCTGCCGATTGGCGTCCATCAGGAATAGCCCGTACAGATTCGGCCGCGCCCGCTTGAACTGGTCCAGCACTTCGCCGACCTGGGTGGCGTCCAGGCGTTGCACCCGATCGGAACCCGCAGCCTCGCCCAGCATCCGCTCGTTGTCATCCAGCGTTGCGGCCAGCACCTGGGCGACCACTTCGGCGGTCGCCGTTTGCGCGTCGAGCAGTTGCTCTCGCCCGTTGCTCAGACTTTCCACCAGAACGAAAACGGTCACGCTGAGGAGCGGCAGCAGACAAGCCGCTGCCACCATCAAGAATCTCGATCGCAGGGACCAAGGTCGTCCCAAGGCGCTCCTCACCCGAACCGCGTTAGTGCAATCCCCCAATAATTGACGAATGCGCGGGCTGCGGCACTATCCATTCGTGCG
This sequence comes from Thermomicrobiales bacterium, assembly GCA_020847015.1. Lineage (GTDB taxonomy): Bacteria > Chloroflexota > Chloroflexia > Thermomicrobiales > UBA6265 > CADCWF01. The sequence goes on from JADLCW010000354.1 coordinate 2,530, forward strand.
CGATGTCGGGTCCGTCCGTGCCCGATCGCATGCCAAGTCCCACACCGTTCGGCGGAGTGCGTGCATCTGTTCCTACGTCAGCGGATCGGATCGGGATTGCTCGCCGGCGGCCAGGCGCGACTTGGGCAGGCGGAGACAGCTATTTTCGCCGCTCGCCAATCCAGTTGAAGGCGCGGTCGGTATAGGTGGCGGTGTTCGGCAGGAAGTGGTCGCCAGCGCGGCTCACATAGGGAGTCGCCGCCCGCCGCAGATAGCGAAGCAGCCCGTCCGCGGCGATGTCCGCCAACGCCCGCCGATAAAAATCGAAGACGTAGCGGTCGCCCACCTGCCAGCCAGCCCGAGCGGCACTGACCGCCAATGCGGCGGAGAGGTCGGCCGCACTGACGCCCTCTCGTTCGGCGGTCGCCCGCAGCGCGGACCAGACGGCGGCGAGTTCGTCCGGTCCGGGAAGTTCGGCGGTTTGATCGCGCAGAGAACTCAGCGCGATCCGGGCATCCTCCAGGCGCAGCGGGGGTACATCGATCATATCCGCCAGCACCCCGGAGGACGTCTCCAGTCGCGAGATCAACTCCTCGTAGGAGTCGACATCGGCATCGGCCGGGAGCAATTGAGCCGTTTGCAGCTCGGCCGCCAGCGTTCGCAGGTATTCCCGGGAGCCGCCCAGCACGTCGGAGGCGGCGGCCAACACCCACAGCGGCGAAAATCCAACGGCGAAGATGCTGGCGAACTCCACCACGTTTCCGGCCGCCTTACGCGCCATCAACTGCCCGACCGGAATCGACTCCGCTGGATACAAATCCCGCACATCGCCGATCCCTTCGACCATGATCCGCACCAATCGGTCGATGGTCGCCTGGTAGAGTTTCGAACGGCGAATGACATCTGGCACGGCGACCTCAGCCGTCTCCTTCACCAGTCCGCCGGTCAGCGCCGCCCCCGCCCGCACTGAACGCTCCGGGAGTGAGGCGAGATACCGCGGTGCGCGTCGAATCCGATCCATCTCATGGCTCCCGATCGCTCGCCCCGCCGACTGCCGCGCCCCACACCGAACGCGCCGCTTCCCGCGTATGATGCCCCACCGGCCGGCGGCGGCACACCTCGCGCCCGGCAAGGCATTCGTGACGAGGCGGCAACTCGATGCCGCGCGACGCCGCCACGAGCGGCAGGAGGATTGGCATGACGGCACGCGAAACCGACGCGACCATGGCCGCCCCAACGGGTCGCTGGCCGGAGAGTCGGCGACCGATGAGCTTCGGTATCCAGTTGCCGCTGGCCGAATCCGAGGCGACCGTCAACGACTCTCCGGCGCTCGGCTTCGCTGACTTTCTGGCGATGACCCGCGCCGCCGTCGACGCCGGTTTCGAAATCATCTGGTTGCCCGATCATCTGATCATCGAGCTCGACAATGTCAACTACGGCATCTGGGAATGCTGGACGACGATGGCGGCGCTGGCCGGGGCCGTGCCGGAGGCGACGTTCGGCCCCCTGGTGGCCTGCGCTTCGTTCCACAATCCGGGCGTCATCGCCAAGATGGCGGAGAGTCTCGATGAGATCACCCGCGGCCGGTTCGTGCTCGGCATCGGCTGCGGCTGGCAGGAAGCCGAGTACGAGATGTTCGGGTTGCCATTCGAGCGGCGGGTGAGCCGCTTCGCGGAAGCGATGGAGATCATCTCCCCCCTGCTGCGGACCGGTCGCGCCGATTTCACCGGGGACTACTATGCGGCCCACAATGCGGTGAATCTGCCGCGCGGTCCCCATTGGCGCGAGGGCGGCGCGCCGATCATGATGGGCGCGGCGGGGCCGCGCATGATGCGCCTCACCGCTCGCTACGCCGACGCCTGGAACGCGGACTGGCACGGCGACCCCGCTGTCGTCGCCGATTTGATGACGCGCCTCGACGATGCCTGCCTCGCGGAAGGACGCGATCCGGCCACGCTGGTTCGCACTGCGAGCGTGATGTTCGTCGGCGAAGGGACGCCTCGCAACCGGTGGCAACCCGACCCGATCGATGGCGACGTCGCGGAGCGCGCGGCCCACCTGCGCCGCTTCCGTGATTTGGGCATGCGCCACCTCGTCGTCGGCTTGGATCGCTGCACGCCGGAGGCGATCGCCCGCTTCGGGCCGGTGCTGGCGGCGGTGGACCGGAGCGCCTGACACATCACGACCGGGGCGGGGCTTGAGCGGCGGCATCTTCGTGCCGGGATTCGCCGGGCGCGGCGGGCGCCGTCCCTCGGCCGCGGCGCGCCGGCCAAGCAAGAGATGCGAGCAGAGCCAGAGCGCCGCCGATGACGGTGGCGATCGCCCGATCGTGCATGGTGGCCGCCGGCGGCGTGCCCAGCAGGGAAAACATGACCACCACGATGGCGGACACCGCAACGACCAGCAGCGCGTAGTTGCCCGGGCCGAATGCGAGCATCAGAAATACGAAGACGCCGAACAGCACGACGTGCGCCGCGATCGGACCGAAGGCGGTCTCGAGGAGGAGCGTACCCAGCACCAGCCCGGTCAGCGTGCCGAGCAGGCGGGAGAGCGAGCGCGTGATGGTCGCCCCAACAGCCGGTTTCAGCACGATCGCCACGGTCATCGGAATCCAGTAGCCGTGCGGCATTCGGAGTCCGCGCGCCAGCGTGTCGGCGACGGCGACAGCGACGGCGACCCGGAGGGCATGATGCAGGGCGGCGCTCAACGAAGGATTGGGCGGCAGCGGCGCGGCAGCGGCATGGGGCGATCCGATCACGGTCCGGCCCCCCTTTGCCCGTCTCGGCCACGGGATGGCGACCACCAACACCTCCAGCAGCCCACCAAGCAGCACCGCACCAGCGGCGACGAGCGCCTGCCCGGGCGGGAGCGGCTCGTGAGCCAGCACCAGCAGCATGATGATGCTCACCAACCCCACTTGGCTCGCCGTCGGGCCGATCGTGATGAGCAGCCCGGCAGCGAACGCCCACAGCGCCGCCA
>JADLCW010000355.1 GCA_020847015.1 Thermomicrobiales bacterium
CGGTAGCCTGCTTCGCGGCCGGCGGCGCGGGCGCTCTCGCTGAACCCGGAGAGGCGCGTCAATCCCTGGATGGGCGAGTGGGCGCGCACGAAGGCGCCCTTGCCGGGGACGCGCAACAGCATCCCCGCCCGCTCCAGTTCGGCCAGCGCCTGGCGCACGGTGATGCGGCTGATGCCGTGGGTTTCGCCGAGTTGCGCTTCGGACGGCAGGCGGTCGCCGTCGCCCAGTTCGCCGTCGGCGATCTGGGCGCGCAGCAGATCGGCGAGCTGGCGGTACATGGGAATGGCGGAGTTGGCGTCGATCGACATCGGATCCTTCCGTATGACCTGTCATGACAGGTTGGGATCGATCATACCGGATTCGACCGCGCTGTCAATCCCCGTCCGCGGCGGCCGCGTGCGAAGATCGTCCGGCGAACGGTGCGACGACGAATGACAGAGGAGGAACCGTGGGCGACACGCGGCAGGAAACGATCGAGGCCATCGAACGGGAGTTCGCGGAGTTCGCCGGCACGGCCGGCGTCGCCGCCCGGCGGCTGGACACCGGCGAGGAAATCCGGGTCAACGCCGATGCGGCAACCGCCACCGCCAGCACCATCAAGGTCCCCATCCTGATCGAGCTGTTCCGCCAGATCGAGGCGGGGCAGCATCGGCTGGACGACCGGCTGGCCGTCAGCGAAGCGACGATGGCTCCCGGCTCCGGCATCCTGCGCGAATTGTCGCTGGGGGTCGAGCTGAGTCTGCGCGATCTGGCCACGCTGATGATCGTGGTCAGCGACAACACCGCCACCAACATGCTGATCGATCTGGTCGGCATGGAACGGGTGAACGCGACGATGAGCGCGCTCGGATTTCCCCACACGCAGTTGCGCCGCCGGCTCGATTTCCCGGCGATCGGGCACGACGCGCGCAACCTGGCGGTCACCACGCCGGCCGATCTGGCCGGGATCATGACCGCACTGGCCACCGACGCGATCCTGACCCCGACGAACTGCGCCGCCATACTCGACATCATGCGGCGTCAGCACTATGTCGATCTGGCGCCGCGCTACCTGCCCTACTTTCCGTACGGACCGGAGTTGGGCTATCCCGACAACGGGCTGCGCATCGCCAACAAGACAGGCGGCTGGCGCGGCATGCGCGCCGACATGGCGTTGATCGAGTGGCCGCGCGCCGACGGCGGCGTGACGCGCTACGCGATCGGCATCTCCACCGAGGGCGATCCGGATACGCGCTTCTGGGCCGAAAACGCCGGGGATCGGCTCATCGGTCGCGTCTCCCGGTTGATCTTCGATCGCTTCGGCGGCGGTGAACTGGACGCGGCGACGGCGACGGCGGCAGTGGAGACCGACTAGCGGCGCACGAAGCACCTGCCGCGTCGCCGCGGCGCGACAGGCGCTTCCGGCACGTTGCGCGGCGGCGCGGTCGGCGTCGGCTCAGCCGAGACGCAGTCGCCGCTCATGTCGGGTCAGAGGCGGCGAGCGATCTCGCAGATCACCTCCTGATCCTGGCGGTAGCCCGGCCCGTCGGTAAAGGGCGCGCGGCCAGCGCGCACGCAGGCATCGAACTCCAGCAGTTCGATTTTGAATGCTTCTTCGTACGACGTCAGCACCCGGGTGACGCAGAGTTCGTCGCCGCGCATCCGCTCGACATCGACGAGGGTCGGCTCGTTGCGCAGATAGGGCGATGGAAACCGGATATGGACGCGCCCATCCGATGCGAAGAATGAAAAATCCTGCTCGTAGTGCTTCAGATACGGCAGCAGCGACCACGTATAGTTGACGCGCACATCGTTTGGATAGGCAAGCGTTGCCGTGAAGCTGGTGCCGGCTGCCCAGGCGTGCGCGGAGACGACGTCGCTGGGCTGACCCAGCGCCCCGCGCAGCACGTTGATGTCGTGGATCGAGCTGCCGGTGAGCAGCGCGAAGGCGGTCTGCACCTCGGGGCGGTCGCTGCCGCTGCCCTCCTTCAGCAGCGGGTTCGTCCCGTCCCCCACGATCGACCGCTGCACGCCCTCGAAAAAGGCCGGCCCGAAGGTTTCCTCGCCCGGCGGACGCGGCGAGCCGCCGCGCAGAATGTGATGGTGGGACATGTACAGACCATTGTCCGGGTGCATGGTGCGGGCATCGACGAACCGCAGGTCTTTCAACTCGCGGACCAGTTCCACTCCTCGCCGGTAGCCGGGGTCGTACTGCTTCATCATGCCGACCATCAGCACCCGGTCGGCGCGTTCGGCGGCGGCGAGGATGTCGTCGGTTTCGCGCAGCGTGTAGGCGAGCGGTTTCTCGACGAAGACGTGCAAACCGCGCTCCAGCGCCGCCAGAGCGACCGGCGCATGATCGCCGCTGGTCAGAATGAACGCCACGTCGAGCGGTTCGGACAGCAAATCGTCGACGGTTTGATGACGCGCCGCGACGTCGTAATGGTCGGCGACCCGATCCAGCGTGCCCGCGTCGATATCGCACAGCGCGGCGATTTCATAGCGATCGTCCAACTCATGCAAATACGGCAAATGCATCATCTGGGCGACCGCGCCGCAACCGATGATGCCGGCGCGCAACCGGTCCATGTGGGCTCCTTCGGGGCTAGACGCCGAATCGTTCGGCGACGAATGCGCGATTGCGCCGCATCGAGGCGAATGGCGCGTCCTGCTCCGGGCTGAGTCGTCGGTCCTGCTCGACCACCAGCCAGTCGGCGTACCCGGCCGCGGCGAGCCCGGCGACGATCCGCCCCCAGTCCACCACGCCGTCGCCGAGGTCGCAGTAGATCCCCTCGCCCACGGCGGTGGAATAGTCGATTTCGCCGGCGCGCAGCCGAGCGAGCGGGGCGCCGCGCACATCCTTGGCGTGGACGTGGACGACGCGCTCGCCATGCGCCTCCAGAATCGCCGCCGGGTCCGCTCCGCCGATGAGCATATGCCCGGTGTCGAGACACAGCGGCATCGCGTCAGCGGCGGTCATCTCCAGCAGACGGTCGATTTCGCGCTCGCTTTCGACATGCGTCGCCACGTGCGGGTGAAACGCCAACCGCAGGCCAAACCGGTCCGCCCGTTCCATCAGCGTCTGGATGTTGGCGAGCGCCTGCGCCCACTCCGCATCGCTCCACCACGTTTCCGGCGACTGCTCGACGTGGCTCACCACCCGGGCGCGCTCCGGCAGGAACCCGTCGCTGAGCAGAATGGTGGTCGCGCCCCCTTCGCGCAGCAGCGTGGCGACGGTTTCGAATTCGCGCGCGAACTCCGGGGTCAGCGGCTGCCCCAGATGGGTCGCCACGAACGCGGACGCCAAGGCCAGCCCGCGACGGCCAAACTGCGTCGCGACCTCCTCCGGCGTGGCGGCAAAGTACCCCAGCGGGCCAAGTTCGCACCCGACGTATCCGGCCGCCGCGATCTCATCGAGCAGCGCATCCGGGTCGGGATTGTCCGGATCGAGCCGATAGACGCCCCAATTGATGGGAGCCGACGCCGCGCGCATGCGGGCGTCCGCGCCTGTTTCGCTCATGACAACAAGACTCCGCTCTGGGTGTCGAATAGCAGTTCGCTGCCGATCCGCAACCACACATCCTGATCGACCGCCAAATCCTCGCCGTCGGCGACGCGGCTGCGCACCACGTCCGATCCGATCGTGGCATGGACGATCGTCTCGTAGCCCAGCGGTTCGAGCAGCGCGATTTTCGCCCGCGTGGCTCCGTCCGACGGGGCGCTTTCAACCGTGAGACTTTCCGGCCGCACGCCGAGGGTGACGCGATTGGCCGGCGCGTGCCGCGGGGCGACCACCGGAACCCGCAGCATGTCCGAGACGAAGACGGTTTCCCCGGCCTCGGAGCGCAGTTCCCCCTCGAAGAAGTTCATCGGCGGCGAGCCGACGAAGCGGGCCACGAACAGGTTCGCCGGTTGCCGGTAGATCTCCAGCGGTTTGCCGACCTGCTGCACCGTTCCGAATTCCATCACCACGATCCGGTCGGAGAGCGTCAAGGCCTCGACCTGATCGTGGGTCACGAAGATGGTGGTGATGCCGAGCTGCTGCTGCAGCCGCTTCAGTTCCGCCCGCATCGTCACCCGCAGCAAGGCGTCGATGTTCGACAGCGGCTCATCCATCAGGAAGGCGCGCGGCTGCCGCACGACGGCCCGGCTGAGGGCCACCCGTTGTTGTTGCCCGCCGGAAAGTTGCCGGGGAAAGCGCTCCAGCAATTCGTCGATGCCGAACATCATCGCCGTTTCTTCGACGGCGGCGTCGCGCTTCGGCTTGTCCATACCGCGCAGCCGCAGCGGGTAGCCGATGTTGTTGCGGGTGGTCATATGGGGGTAGAGCGCGTAGCTCTGGAACACCAGCGCCACATCGCGATCGCGCGGCAACAGCGTGGTGACATCACGCTCGCCGATAAAGATCTGACCGGCGTCGGGGCGTTCGAGTCCGGCGACGCAGCGCATGGTCGTGGTCTTGCCGCATCCAGAGGGACCGAGCAAACTGACGAACTCATGGTCGCGCACGTGCAGCGAGAGGTCGTTGACGGCTATCGCCTGACCAAACTGCTTGGTGATGCGTTCGATCCGCACATCTGCCACATTAGCTCTCCCAAGACGTTGGTTCGGCGCTACTTCGCCATGCCGAAGGTGAGACCGCGCACCAGATAGCGCTGGAGCAACACGGTGGCGGCGACGACGGGCACGAGCGCGACGGTGCCCGCCGCGGCCACGATCTGCCAACTGAGTTCGTGCTGCGGCACCTGGGCGGCGATGCCGATGGGCAACGTCATTGCCCGCGGGCTGGTGCTGAAGATGAGCGCGAAGAGAAACTCGTTCCAGGTGAAGATGAACACCAGCACCGCCACCGCGATCAGACTGGGCAGCATGGCCGGCAGCAGCACGCGCCGGAAGGCGGTGAAGCGCGTATCCCCGTCCAGCAGCGCCGCCTCCTCGATGTTGCGCGGGATGTCCATCCAGACCGTCCGCAGCACCCACAAGGCGAAGGCGGCATTGAACGGCACATTGAGCAAAATGAGGGTGCCGAGTTGATCGTAGATGCCGAGGCGCACCGCCAACTGAAACATCGGCACCACGATCGCGATGGCCGGGAAAATCAGTGCGAAGCCGATCGCCAGCGCCAGCGGCGTGCCGATGCGGCGGGGCAACCCGAGCCGGGTCAGCCCATAGGAGCCGGGGACGGCCAAGGCCAGCGACACGATGGTGGTGCCCACGGCGACGATGACGCTGTTGAGCGCCATGCGCGGAATGCCGCGTTCGATGACCGTGCGATACCCGTCGAGCACGGGTTGCAGCGGGAGCAGCGAGGGCGTGCTCGCCGCCAGTTCGGCATTGGACTTGAGCGAGGTGACGACGACCCAGTAGATGGGAAACAGCGTCCAGATCAGCGCCAGCGCCAGCACCAGGTAGACCAGCGCCCGCTTGCCCGCATTGGAGGCGGAGGCATTAGGCTGCATCGCGTTGCACCCACACGAAGCGGAAGAACAGCACGCCGGCGACGATCGTCAGCAGCACCAACACCAGCACCGCGGCGCTGGCGAAGTGCATCTGTTGAGCGCGGAAGGCGTAGCGATAGATGAAATAGGAGATGGTCCAGGTGGCGCGGCCGGGGCCGCCTTCGGTGGCTCCCACGATGATCCCGAAGGCGCGGGTGGCTCCGATGAACTGCAACATCAGCGCCACGGTCATCACGGGGCGCAGATAGGGCAGCGTCATGTCGAAGAAGGCGCGCACGCCCCCGGCTCCATCGACCGAGGCGGATTCATACACGTCGGGCGGAATCAATTGCAGCGCGGCATAGAGCATGATGAAGAAAAAGGGGGCCGAACGCCAGATCTCGATGATGCCAACCGAGAAAAACGCGGTGCTGGATTTGCCCAGCCAGTCGACCCGGGGCAACCCCACCAGCGACAATGCGTAGTTCAGAATGCCGATGGTGGGGTGGTACATCAACCGCCAGACGACCGCGCTGACGATGTCCGACACCATCAGGGGAATGATGAGGATCGTGATCCACAGCGTTTTCATTGGCACGTAGATCGAATTGACGACCAACGCCAACCCAAGCCCGAGCAAGAGCGAGACGATCACGACGAAGGCCGAAAAGCGCAGGGTGAAGCTCATCGATTCGAGAAAGATATTGGTCGTGGCGAGTCGGGTGAGATTGCCAAGACCGACGAACTGGCCTCGCTCGCTGCTCAGCGCCATCCGGATCGTCACGATCAACGGGTAGAGCATCGTCAGCAGAACGACGAGCAGACTCGGCAGCAGCAAGAGGAGCGCCAGCCGCTGCTCGGGGATTTGCCAAAGATGTTGCACCGCTTGCCAGCGACCGGGTCGATTCGTGGCGAGCGGCAGAGAGCGGACGCTCATGGACGCTACCTCAAAGAACGAGGAGCGGCGAACCGGGTCGCCCGGCCGCCGCTCCCGGCGATCGGCTAGTCGATCGCGGTGGCCATGAAGTCCTCGATGTCCCGGGTAGCCTGATCCAGCGCGTCCTGCGGCGAGAGATCGTCGCTGATCATGATCTGCACCGCCGCGCCGTAGAGCTGGACGATCTCGCTGCCGGCGCTCGTGCGCGGGCGCCACTTGGGCGGCGCGGCCAGAGCCTCGGCCTGGGCCGGGTACCAGGGGAACTTGGCGACCAGTTCGGGATCGTTCAGGTTGCTCTTGCGGAACGGCACGCCGCCGTTCTTGGCGTACTCCAGCGAATGCTCCTGCGACGTGATCCAGGTCATGAAGTCGTAGGCTTCATCGCGCTGCGTGCTGAAGGCGTTCATGATCAGCCCCCAGTTGCCCAGCACCGAAGCGCCCTTGCCGCCTGGCGCGCCGGCCGGGGGGTTCATGTAGAGCAGCTTGCCGGCGGACTGGGACTGCGCCGGGTCTTCCATGGCCACCAGGGTGTCCCCGGGCCAGGTCATCCCCATCATGGCGCGGCCGGCCAGAAAGTCGGCGGCGAATTCGTTCGTCTGGTAGGTCACCGAACCCGGCGGCGCGTACTGGTCGAGCTCCTTGATCATCTCGAAGGCGCGCAACCCGGCGTCGCTGTTGAGCACCACATTGAAATCGTCGTCGAGGATGTCGCCCCCGAGCGACCACAAGATGGGAATCGAGTCGACGTTGCCGCCGGCCTGGCGCGCCGTCCACCCATAGAAGGGGGCGTCCATGTCGGTGACGGCCTTGGCGACCGCCAGCGCGTCATCCCAGGTTTCGGGAATCTTCAGGCCCTTTTCTTCAACGACATCCTTGCGAATGGTGTAGAGGATGACGTTGCCGACGATGGGCAGACCGTACTGATGCGTTTCCAATCCCAGATCGCGAACGCTCTGCGGCACCGGGCCGTAGGGCGGCGGCCACGAGAACACGTCGTAGCAGACGTCGAAGATGTCCGGGTCGCGCTCGTAGCCGTATTCCACATCGATGGCGACGGCGTTGATGTCAGGTTGCAGGTTCGGCATCCACGGGTCGTCCACGAAGTAGAGATCGTATTCGCCGGATTTGGTTTGAGCCAGCGTGATGGCCTTGGTTTGCAGATCCTGGTAGGGGAACGCCTCGACCGAAATCTTGTTGCCGGTCTGCTCTTCGTAGGCGGGGGCCGTTTTGGTGAGCCCGTCGGCGAGCGCGCCCTGCGGCACCAGGATGCGGATCGTGGCGCCCTGCGCCCGCACCGAGCGGCGCGAGATGACGTTGAACTGCATGGCCGCGGCGGCCGCGCCGATGCCGGCGCCCGTCTTGAGCGCCTGGCGACGGGTCACGCGTCGGTCGATCCGGCCCAGACCGTCAGTCCGTTCCCTGGATGGTTCCCCAGCCATAGCTACCTCCCGTGGAGCGAGATACATCTCCGCGCGGCCGATTGAATGGCCTCGCGCCACCTTGGCGCCAAGTGTTGGTCAGGCACGGCGAGGGAGAAGCGGCAACATGGTGCGCCGTAAACGTTTGCGTCGGGTATTTCACCCAGCATATCAGACCTGCATGCATGCCGCGACCGGGAATCGCGCGGGCGGGACGGGTTCCGCCGAATAGCCGGGTCTGCTGGCCGGCACGCGCGAAGCAGCCGAAGTTCCCGATTGACCGTCCTCTTGCGGTCCGATTGAATGTCGCGGTTGGGCGGGCTCCACCGAATGTTTCGGAAAGGGAGCGCCGTATCGTTACGCACCTGCCGTTCTCGAAGCACGCTCTTCAACGGATGGCCGAACGGAATTTCAGCCGGGCGGACGTCGCGTACGTCTCCTGGCATGGACGCACGTACTATCGTGCTGGCGCGAAGTGGATCGTGCTCCGCTCGCGCGACATTCCCGTCATCGACCGCCGAAGATCGGATGTGGCCCGGCTGGTCAACACGATCGTCTGCCTGGAGCAGGGCGTGGTCCGAACCGTCTATCGCAACGCCGATCCGGTTCACCACATCATGCAGAAAGACAAACAC
>JADLCW010000356.1 GCA_020847015.1 Thermomicrobiales bacterium
CACCTGCAGGGTCCGCTCGGCGGCCTCCCGCTCGGTGATGTCCATCGTCGCCCCGACGATGCGCACCGGGGCGCCGGTCGCATCGCGCACGATGCGCCCCACATCCCACACCATGCGGTAGCGGCCGTCGCGATGCCGCACGCGAAATTCACGGGAGAAATGATCGTTGGCGCCCGGGGGCGTGCCCAGCGGGATGCCGGCGAACGCGCGGTCGTCGGGGTGCACCCGGCTCAACCACCACTCGACGGTAGGCGGCGCGTCCTCGGGTCGGTAGCCGGTGATATGGAGCAACCCGAGGTTGCGGTACACCAACCCTGTGGCTACGTCATATTCATAGATGAGTTCCTGTACGGCCTCGGCCGCCAATTCGAAGCGCTCGTTGGCGCGCTCCAGCGCCGCTTCGGCATGACGGCGCTCGGTGATGTCCACGAACATGCCGGAGGCCCCGGTGATGCGCCCCGCGTCATCGCGGAACGGTCCCAGCCCGGCCTCCACGATCACCTCGCCGCCATCCGGGCGGTGGAATACGCAATCGAACAACGCCGTTTTGCCGGCGAGCGCATCGTCGAGGCGCTGTCTCGCCGGCTCCGCCTCGCGCGGGTTCAGGAAATCGAAGATCGAGGCGCGGTTCAGCGTGGCGAGATCGACCCCCAACAGCCGCGCCATGCGGTCGTTGGCGTAGCGGGTGCGCCCGGCGCCGTCGAGCATCCAGATGCCTTCGTGCCAGGTTTCCACCATGGCCCGATAGCGCTGCTCGCTCGCCCACAGCGCTACGGCGGCGCGCCGCTGCGAGGCGCTGAGCGCGCTGACCAGCAGCGCCGTAAGCAGGAACAATGCGAGCCGGGGCAGATCATCCGGATGGAGGAGCGGCGGTCCTTCCAGCACGTCGAAAAACGCGAGGTTCAGCACGATGGCGGAGAGCGCGGTCGTGACGAGCGATGGTCCAAGTCCGCCAAACCAGGCGGACACTGCGACGGCGGCGTAGAACGCCGGGGCGGAAGCCGGAGCGATCCAGAGCCGCAGCCCCCAAGTGATGGCGACCGCGATCGCCACCAAGCCGACGGCGACGCCGTAGCGCATGGCAGCCGACCGCATCATCGGGCGCGCGGAGACCGCGGCGGCCATGCCCGGCGTGTCGGGCGCCGCCGGGGCCGCGGATTCGTGCGGCGGCGTCGCGCTCATCGCGATCGCCCCCCATGCCGCCGGCGATGATGTTCGACCGCGCTCACGTCCCGCTCCCTTTTTGGGTCTCGCTCCGGGCTTCATCCGCCACACGCTCCGGCGGACGTCGCGAGCGGTGGATTGTACACATCATCGGCCGCGTTCGCCGCCCCCGCCAAACGCCCCTATGTATACTGCGCCTCGGCCGGTCGCGCCCGGTCGCGCTCCGGCCGTTCGATCGGGTTTTGCGCCACACTGGCCTCGAAGTTGGGAGACACGTGCGAGCTTCGCCTCCGGACGGCGCCCTGTCCACGCCCCTGCCGCCCGGCGCCCCGCCTCCCCCGGTCGGCCGTCGCCGCTGGCAGTTCTGGCTCGGCATCGTCATCAGCATCGCGTTCCTGATCGTCGCCTTCCGCGGCCAAAATCCGCGCGAGGTTTGGCAGGCGTTGCGCGCGGTCGATGTTCGCTGGCTGGCCCCCGCGCTGGCGCTCTTCGCCGTCGGCGTCTGGTTGCGCGCGCTGCGCTGGAGCGTGCTGCTGCGCCCGCTGGCGCGCCTCGGTCCGGGAACGGTGCTGCCGGTGGTGTTGGCCGGCTACACCGCCAACAACATCTTGCCCCTGCGCACGGGCGAGGTCGTTCGCGCCTATCTGCTGGGCAGCCGCGCCCCGGTGCGCCCCGGCGCCGCGCTTGGCTCGATCGCGGTCGAGCGATTGTGCGACGGCGTGACCATGCTCGCCTTCCTGCTGGTGGCGACACGGGCGATCTCCCCCACTGGCGAACTGCGGCGATTGGCGACCATCGCCGCCGTCCTCTTCGCCGTCGCCATCACTACGCTGCTGGCGCTGCTGCGATTCGATCGCGCTCGCGACCGCATCATTCATGCCGTGCTGCGCCCCTTGCCGGCCGCGCTTGGACCACGACTCGAAGGCGCGGCGGAATCATTCTTCGCCGGATTGGGCGCGCTCACTCGAGGTCGCGATCTGCTGCTGGTGGGGGTGACCTCGGCGGCCGCCTGGTCGTGCGAGGCGGGCATGTACTGGGCCATCGGCCAGGGATTTGGACCGCCGCTGCGCGATGTGTTGACGCCGGCGGCGGCGGTGCTGACCACGGCGGTCGCCAATCTGGCGACGCTGGTTCCGGCCGCCCCCGGCTACGTCGGCACCTTCGAAGCGGGCGTGATGCTGGTCGTCCAGGGCGTGCTCGGAGCGCCGGCCGGGTTGGCGCTTTCCTACGCGCTGCTGGTGCATGCCGCGCTCTGGTTTCCGGTGACGGTGGTCGGAGCCGTGTGCTGGTGGCGACTGGTCCGCTCGGGAAGGCGCTCCGAGGCGTCGCCAACCGCCGAGACCACCGACCCGACCGCGCATGAGCGCGATCGGCTGGTTCCGACCGGATCGAGCGCGCGGGAGCGCGGAGACCGCCGATGAGTCTGCTGCAGGCGATTGTGCTGGGACTGGTGCAAGGGCTGACCGAATTCCTGCCGGTCTCCTCATCAGCCCATCTGGTGATCGTCCCCTGGCTGTTCGGCTGGGAATCGCCCGGGCTGGCCTTCGACGCCGCGCTCCATCTGGGTACGCTGACGGCGGTGCTCATCTATTTTCGCGCCGAATTGATGCGGATGCTGCGCGCCGCGCCGCGCGCGCTGGCGCATCCGCTGCGGACGCTGCGCGGACCGGGAGCGGGTCGCGGCGACGACCCGGACGCCCGTCTGGCGCTGCTGATCGCGATCGGCACGATCCCCGGCGCCATTGCCGGGCTGCTCGGGGAGGAGTTCATCTCCGATCTCTATCATGCAGGCGACACGACCAGCAGCCGCGCCATCGTCGCGATCGCGATCGCGCTGATGGCGCTGGCGGCGGTGCTCTGGCTGGCCGAGCGCACCGCGCGCCATGTGCGCCCGCTGGCGCAACTGCGCGTCCCCGATGCGGTCGCGATCGGGCTGGCTCAGGCGCTGGCGCTGATTCCGGGCGTTTCCCGCTCCGGCGCGACGATCACCGCCGGGTTGTTTCGCGATCTGAAGCGAGCCGATGCGGCGCGGTTCTCGTTCCTGCTGGGCATCCCGCTCATCGCGGCGGCCGGGCTGAAGGGCGCGTTCGAGACGGCGCAGACGGGGATGACCTCCGGCGAGGCCGCCATCTTCATCGTCGGCATCGTCGTCTCCGGGCTATCCGGGTTCGCCGCCATTTGGGGGTTGCTGCGCTACTTGCAGCGGGCCAGCACGATGGCGTTCATCGTCTACCGCTTCGCCTTGGGGCTCCTGTTGCTGGCGCTGGTCGCGGCGGGGTTCCAGTAAACAAGAGATCATCCGTCAGGATGGCGCTGGGTCGGCAGCCAGCGACAAGGGAGCGACTGCCGCGACGAAGCGCTCAGGGGGCGCCTCCCGTCTGAATTGGGCAGCGCGGCCCGTTCCGCCGGGGCGGCACCAACCAGCGATGTGGCGCATGACGGCCGGAGGCGCCAAAGTATGTTTGGCATAAACCGAACGCGAACGGAGTCTGCATCGATGACGACCTCCCCCGCCCGATATGCGTGGGCCAATGTCTTGTTTTGGCTTACGGTGCTCCTCGTCATCCTGCTGACCGCGCAGCAGGGCTTGAGCGGCGGGAGCCGGGGCAGCTCGACCAGTCTGGTGGTCGCCTTTCTCATTCCCGCGCCGTTTCCCATCGGCATGGCCTACTGGGGCAAGCGGACCGGTATGATCGGTCCGGCGCTCGGCGCGATGAGCATGCTCCTGCTGCTCTGGTTGGCGCTGGTGATCAGCCAGTCGTAAGCGCGAAGGGAGCGCTGGCATGCGGCGCCTCCTTCGCGTTTCATGGCGTTCCCGGGGCCGGATCAGCGGCCGGCGGTCGCCGTCTCCCGCGCCAACACGGCTCGGGCGCGCGCCTCATCGGTTTGCATCTGGGCGATCATCGCCTCCAGCGAGGGGAAGGTTTCGTCCGGGCGCAGTCGCTCCAGCACATCGCTGCGCAGCGTCTGACCGTAGAGATCGCCGTCGAAATCGAGCAGATGCGTCTCCACCAGGCGGGGACCGCTATTGACGGTCGGGCGGGCGCCTACGTAGGTGACGGCCGGGCGCGGCGCCGCATCCCCGTCCAGCCAGGCCCAGGCGGCGTAGATGCCGTCGGCCAGCGGCGCCAGATCCGGCGGCGGAGCCACATTGGCGGTGGGGAACCCGATCTCGCGCCCCAGCTTTTTGCCGTGAATCACCTCGCCGGCAACCCGAAAAGGTCGTCCCAGCAACCGCCGCGCACGCGCCGCCTGACCGGTCATCACCGCCTGTCGAATGAGGGTGGAGCTGACCGGCTCATCGCCGACCGGGACCCGCTCCACCGCCTCCAGGGCAAATCCCAACTCCGCGCCGATCTCCCGCAACCGCGGCACGTCGCCAACCCGATTGCGTCCCAGCGCGAAATCCTCGCCCACCACCAGCACGCGCATCCCCGAGGCGGCGACTACCGGGGCAAGAAACGCCTCCGGCGAAAGCGCCGCCGTTTCACGCGTGAAGGGCACGACGACCACCCGATCGGCGCCGGCCGCCAGCAAGGCCGTCATCTTCTCCTCGGAGGTGCACAGCCGACCCGAAAAGCGATCGGGGCGCAGCACCATCGGCGGCAGCGGTTCGAAGGTGATCGCCAGCACGCCCGAGTCTTCGGT
This sequence comes from Thermomicrobiales bacterium, assembly GCA_020847015.1. Lineage (GTDB taxonomy): Bacteria > Chloroflexota > Chloroflexia > Thermomicrobiales > UBA6265 > CADCWF01. Next base: position 4,813 of record JADLCW010000356.1, read on the forward strand.
TCGGGCCAGCTCCACCGCCCGCGCGATCAGGTGTTGGTGCCCGCGATGGACGCCATCGAAACTGCCGATGGCGGCGACGCACGGGGTCGGCTCCAGATCGGTCAACGCCACGACGCGCGACTCGCTCACGGCGCGTCCCCGACCGTTTTGGCGGGTCGCCAGGCGCAGCCGGATGCGTCGGCGCGGCCCAGCCCGACCCACGCGCCGCGCTCATCGTAGACGCGGCAAACCCCGCTCGCGCGGCCATCCGCCGGAGCCGAGCCGCCTTGCCGCCAGCGACGCGCCTCATCCGACCCCAGCAGCAGCGCCGGCAGGTCTTGCACGACGAAATCCGGGTGAACCGCCA
>JADLCW010000357.1 GCA_020847015.1 Thermomicrobiales bacterium
ACTCTCCGTCACCTACTACGACTGGATCCTCAGTCTCCACCCGTCGATTCCCGAGATCAACGCCGAGTTCGCCAAGACCTTCCCGATCGACGCGCAGGTGGCCCCGACCGCGGGTTTCGGCATCGACCGCTTCGTCACCGAAGCCCGCGACAAGATGTCCACCTGGGACATGTACATCGGCATCACGCCGTTTCTCGAAATGATCCAGTTGACCGACGCTGGCGTCATCGAACCGTGGGACCCTTACCTGCCGGAAGGCATGCTGGACAGCCTGATTCCGGCGATTCGGGCCGAGGGCACCTACAACGGCAACTTCTATGTCTGGCCGTTCTTGCTCGACGTGACCATTCAGGGCTGGAACGCGGGACTGGTGGAGCAGGCGGGTCTCGATCCCGAGAAGGCTCCGACCACCTGGGATGAGCTGATCGCCAACGCCAAGCAGGTGCAGGAGAAGGGCGTTGCGCCCTTCGGGCTCACCTTCGACTTCCACGCTTGGCGCTCGCTGATCCCCATCACCCACTCGATCAGCACCGATGTTTACGATCCGGACACCGGCATCTTCCAGTGGAACAGCGACCCGGCCGTGCAGGCGCTGGAGATCATGAAGGAGATGATTCCGCTGGCCAACCCGGATGTGCTCAACGAGGGCACCACCGACGCCGGCGTCAACGGCACTCCGGACGAGCAGGCGTTCGCCTCCCAACTCGTCGCCTACTACGTCAAGTATCAGAACGCCCACCTGCGCTTCTCCAGCACCTGGCCGGATCCGAGCAAGCTCCGTTTGGCGGCGCTGCCCAAGACGCCGGACGGCGCCGGCGGCACCGTCTTCTGGACGACGGGCGCCGGTCTCATGACCTACGGACAAAACAAGGAGCAGGCCGGCAAGTACATGAACACGCTCACCCACGACGAGCGCATCTGGGCGCACTCGCTGCAAGGCGATCCGGCCAAGAACGAGACAGCGGTCGGGCAGTTGCCGGTCTACCAGACGCTGTGGGACGAGTACGCGAAGCAGCGCCCGGATTGGATGACCGACTGGGCGATCGCCATCAAGGACGGTCTGGGTGCGGCAAGCGCTATCCACCCGACCAAGATGGCGCTGTCCCAGTTCACTACCGCCGCCCCGTTCTACGTCGCCTATCTGAAGGGCGAGGAGAGCGACGCCAAGGCGGCGCTCACCAAGGCGATGGACGCCGTGATGGCCGAATACGCCAAGATGTAGGCAGGCGTGGGCGGGCGCAAACGCGCCCGCCCCCGTCCGTATGCCGCGGAGCGCGCAATGCCGCGCGCTCGCGGTCTGGCGCTCGTCGCGGAGCGCCGCGCAGTCACCCGATCGAGGTCGGCATGGCAACAACGGCACCCCCTCCCGCCGCGCCGGCGTCGCGTGGCCGGGGACTGCTCGGACAGGGTTGGGTCGCCTGGCTCTTCCTGCTCCCCACCATCATTTTCTTCATTGGCTGGCAACTCTGGCCGATCCTGCGGGTCGCCTGGATCTCGCTGACCGATTACAAATTTCTCAACACCACGGATCCGGTGCACTTCATCGGGCTGGACAATTTCCGCTCCGCCATTGCCGATCCGCTGATGCGGCTCGGGCTGCTGCGCGCCGCCGGGTTCACCGCGCTGTTCTTGCCGGGTATGATCTTTCTCCCGATGTTTCTGGCGGTGCTCATCGATCGCATCCAGAGTCCGAAGCTTTCCACCTTTTATCGGCTGATCCTGCTGATCCCGGCAATGATCCCGGGACCGCTCATCTTTCTGCTCTGGCGCTGGATGTACGATCTCTACATCGGGCCAATCAACTACATTCTGGTCGACGTGCTTCACGTGTTCACCGTCTACTCGCAACCGCAGTGGATCGGCGACCCGCGCCTGGTGTTCCCCGCCCTGGCTGGCATGGAATGGTGGTGGGGGATGGGCTACCACACCATGTTTTTCCTGGCCGGGTTGGCCACCATCTCCCGCGATCTGTTCGACGCCGCTCGCGTCGACGGAGCCAACGAGTGGCGCATGTTCTGGGATGTGACATTCCCGCGCCTGTTGCCGATCGTGCTGGTGCTGGTGGTGCTGCGGTTCGGGTCGGCGATGGCCGTCATTGACGAGTATCTGATCATGGGCGGCGTCAACCGCGATCGGCCAACCTTCACCTGGACCGTCTACATGTGGGAACTCGCGTTCCAGCGCCCTCCGCGCGATCTCGGCTATGCGGCGGCGATCGGCTGGGTGGGCACTATCGCCATGCTGGTGGTGGTGGCGCTGCTGTTCCGCATTTTTCGCACGCGCGACTAACCGCGCCGGCGCATCGGAGTCTGAACCATGGCCATGGAAACCACCGCGCCTATCGCCGCCGCCCATCCGGATGCCGTGGCGGTCTGGACGCCGCGCCGCTTCCCGCGTTGGCAAACCGTCGCTCGTCATGTCGTGCTGGCGCTCTTCGCGATCGTGATTTTGTTTCCGATCGTCTGGGTGCTGATCATGTCGGTGAAAACGCTGCCGGACGCCTACCAGAATGAGATCTGGCCGGCGCACGGATTCGATTTCGCCCACTATGGGCAGGCGCTGCAGCAGATCGACACGCTGCCGCGAAACTTCCTGAACAGCGTGGTGGTCACTCTGAGCACCGTCGTCATCACGACGGTGTGCGCGGTGCTGGCCGGCTACGCGCTGGTCCACCTCAGCATGCCGGGCAAGGCGCTGGTGCTGGCGGTGCTGGTGGCCTCCATGTTCTTCCCCACCCGGGTGACGGCGATCATCGCCATCTGGGAAGTGCAGCGCTCGCTGGGGTTGATCAATCGGACATGGGGGCTGGTGTTTCCGTATGTCACGCTCTCGCTGGCCATCTCCGTGTTCATCATGCGCGGCATGTTCGAGACGGTGCCGAAGGAGCTGGGCGACGCAGCCAGGATCGACGGAGCCGGTCCGGTGCGAATGCTGCTGCAGATCATGCTGCCCATCGTCAGCAACGGCATCGTGGTGGTGATCATCGTCAACTTCGTGGCGGCGTGGGGCGAGTATCTGTTGGCGACGACGCTGATGAACGATCTGTCGCAGAAAACATTGCCAGTGGTGCTGGCCAGCGCTTCGGGCGGCATGGGAGCGTGGGTGTGGCCGCGGTTGGCGGCCGTGTACGTGATGGCCATCTTGCCGGGGCTGGTCGCGTTCGGCATCGCCCAGCGCTGGTACATGAAGGGCTTGCAGGAGGGAGCGCTGAAAGCGTAGATGCGACCGCTTTTGCCCCTGTGAAAAATTCTCCGCCAGCGGCGCTCAGTAGCCGCCATGGATGAGCAGCGCCTGGCTGGTGATGAACGCCGCTTCCGGCAGGCACAAGAACGCGCGACTCCGGTCGACGCCCCACCTTCGATTCGGCGCCTCGGCGGCGGCGTCGGCGCGGCAGCGGCGCACTCCGACGGCGCCGGGGTTGACGATCCGCCCGGGAATGCACTGTTCCATCAGGTGACGGACGATGTGTTGAGCCAACACGAACGACGAACGGTCCTTGACGTTGAACTGGTGATCCCAGCAATCGGCGGAGACATCCCAGAATGATTCGCGGAGGCTCGTGCCGGCATTGTTGACCGGAATAGCGAGGCGGTCGGCGACCGCGATCACCTCTTTGGCCAGCCGATGCGCGCCCTCCAGCCGGAACAGATCGGCGACCATGCCCGTGAGCGCGCCCCGGCGCCCCGCGCCATATCGGCCGGGCCACAGCCGGAAGCGACGAGGTCGCATCTCACCCGGGCGAGCCGCCCGGCGATCGTGCGCCCGATGCCGCGCGTGCTGCCGCTCCTCAGCGCCGTTTTGCCGACCAGCCGGCGTATCCCGACGGCCGTCAGCGAGCATCGTTCTCGATCCTCATTGACCCGGCCTTGTGCGCCGGGCTACCTTGCGCCACTGGATGATCCGGGTTTCCAGATGCGCGAGCGTCGGACTAGGCACTCGCTCGAAATTGTCGGCGGGGCGGCGCCGACGATCGGCGTGCGGCGCCGGGCGCGAAGCCCGCCCGGGCGTGGCCAGTTACAGGCAGGAGATGAGCATGAGCGAGCGCGACAACGGACACGCGCCGTCGACGAACGAACGCGAACTGGCTGACGACGACCATATCTTCGGCTTCGATACGCTGGCCGTGCATGCCGGGCAGCGACCCGACCCGGTGACGGGGGCGCGAGCGATGCCGATCTACCAGACGACTTCCTACGTGTTCGAGGATACCGATCATGCCGCCGAACTATTCGCCCTGCAACGGTTCGGAAACATCTACACCCGCATCATGAATCCCACCACCGCCGCCTTCGAGGAGCGCATCGCGGCGCTGGAAGGGGGCATCGGGGCGCTGGCGACCGCGTCCGGGCAAGCCGCGCAGTTTATCGCGCTCTCCACCATTCTGGGGCCGGGCGACCAGATCGTCTCCTCCAGCGCGCTTTACGGCGGCACCTACACCCAGTTCGATGTGACCTTGCGCCGCTGGGGCGTGGATGTCGTGTTCGTCGACGCCAGCGATCCCGAAAACGTGCGGCGGGCGATCACCGACCGCACTCGCGTGGTCTACGCCGAAACCATCGGCAACCCGCGCATCGACGTGCTGGACATCGCGGCCATGGCCAATGTCGCGCATGCCGCGGGCGTGCCGCTGATGGTCGACAACACCTTCGCGACTCCGTATTTGTGCCGGCCGCTCGAGCATGGGGCGGATATCGTCGTGCACTCAGCGACCAAATTCATCGGCGGGCACGGTACGGCCATTGGCGGGGTGATCGTCGAGTCTGGCCGCTTTCCGTGGGCCAACGGCAAGTTCCCGGGCATGACCGAACCTTCGCCGGGTTACCACGGCATCGTGTTCGCCGAAACCTTTGGCGAGTACGGCTATCTCATGAAGGCGCGGGTGGAGAATCTGCGCGATCTGGGACCGTCACTCAGCCCTTTCAACTCCTTCCTGTTCTTGCAGGGATTGGAAACGCTGCCGGTGCGCATGGAGCGTCACGTCCGCAACGCCGAGGCGGTCGCCCGCTTTCTCGCCGGTCACTCCGCGGTCGGGTGGGTGAGCTATCCCGGTTTGCCGGACAGCCCCTACCGAGCGTTGGCCGAGCGCTACCTGCCGCGCGGCGCCGGAGCCATTTTCACGTTCGGCGTGAAGGGCGGCCGGGAGACAGGCGCGGCGTTTATCGAGGAACTGCGGTTGATTTCGCACCTCGCCAATGTCGGCGACGCCAAAACGTTGATCATTCACCCGGGCAGCACCACGCATCAGCAGCTCTCCGACGAGCAACAGCGCGCCGCCGGGGTCAGCCCGGATCTGGTTCGCATCTCGGTTGGGCTGGAGGATCCGGACGATATCTGCTGGGATCTCGATCGAGCGCTGCGACGAGCGGTCGGGGTGCAGGCAGCCGGCGCGGCGGCCGGGGAAGCGGGGCGCGAGGCATGAGCGACACGCAGTTCGAATCGGCCACGGTGCGCGCCAGTTCTGGCGCCTACGAGCGGCTGCGGCTGTTGATGGAGCATCGCACCATCGCCATGGTGGGGTTGTCGGCGGACCCGATGCGCCCCAGCCACTTCGCGGCGATCTACATGCTGGCGGCAGGGTACGACATCATCCCGGTCAATCCGCGCTACGCCGGTGGCGAAATTCTCGGGCAGCGGGTCTACGGGTCATTGGCCGAGATCGACCGACCGGTGGGCATCGTGGATGCGTTCCGACGCACGGAGGAGATGCCGGCGCTGGCCGAGCAGGCGATCGCCATCGGAGCGCAAGTGTTCTGGATGCAGTTGGGCATCCGCAGCGCCGAAGCGGCGCGAATCGCGCGGGCTGGCGGGCTGGATGTGGTGGAGGATCGCTGCGTCAAAATCGAGCATGCTCGCTTCTTCGGCGGGCTGAATCTCATTGGCATGAACACCGGGGTGATCACGGCGCGCCGCCGGCTGCCGTAGCGGTGCGGTGAGGCAGATCGTCGCCTGCCTTGCGGACGACGCGTCAGGAGTTTCGTCCGGACCGGCGAAAGTGGACTGTCCCGGAGGCTGAACCGGGCGGCGGAGCCGCGCCGACGACCGGCATCGTTTAGAATGAATGGACGCTGGCCCATGGCGGCCGCGCCGCGGACGACGATTCTCTCCCAACCCTGCCTCAGGTGGCCGAAGACCGGCTTCCGGCGGGTGCGGCGTCGACCGTGACGCGGCGCCGAACCGGGAGAGGACGCATGGCTGCGGAAATCATCGCGCTCGTGTGCCCTGTGTGCGGAGCCCCGTTGCAGAAAGATTCGTCGGAATGCGTCTATTGCGGGTCACTGGTGGCCATCCGGGCTGATTCCGTTCGCAGTCACCCCGCGAAGCTGAAGCACTCGGTGATCCAGGCGAGCATCGAAAGCTACCGGGCGACGATCGATCGCGACCCGAGTGATGAAACCGCGCACTATGGGTTGGGTCTGGCCTACTTCAATCTCGGACTCGTGAACGAAGCGGCGGACGAACTGACGCAAGCCGCGCGACTCACCCCGGAGAACCCGTCCATTCAAACGCAACTCGCCATCGTCTACGCCGAGATCGCGCGGAGC
>JADLCW010000358.1 GCA_020847015.1 Thermomicrobiales bacterium
GCGCGACGACGGTGCCGAAGATCGAACCGCGGCCGCCGAAGATGTCCGTGCCGCCGAGCACGACGGCGGTGATCACGTCCAGCTCGAGTCCGTTTGCCAGATCGAAGCGGGCCACTCCGAGACGGGAGGTCATGATCATCCCGGCCAGTCCTGCCAGAAATCCGCTCAGCACGAAGAGGATCAGTCGCACGCGCCCGGTTGCCACCCCAGCGTAGCGGGCAGCTTCCCGATTGGCCCCAGTGGCGTAGATGAGGCGGCCAAACACGGTGCGGTGCAGCAGCAATCCGAACCCGAGCGCCAGCAGCAGAAAGAAGACGAGGGTGACCGGAATAGGGGAGCCGGGCACGCGCCAGGTGTCGATGCCGACCGCCCAACTCGGGAAACCACCGATGGAATGGTCGCCGATCAGAATCTGGGCGATGCCGCGGTAGAGCGCGAGCGTGCCCAACGTCACCGTCAGTGAAGGCAGCCCTAAACCAACGATCAGCGCGCCATTGAGCGCGCCGCACAGCGCGCCGAGCGCCAACCCGCAGACGATCGCGGCCGGCAGCGGGAGCCCCACTTGCGACCAGAGCACCGCCGTCGCCGAGGCGACCAGCGCCAGCGTCGAGGCAACCGAAAGATCGATATCGCCGGCGATGATGATCAGTGTCATCGGCAGCGCAATGATGCCGATTTCCATGTAGAGCGAGGTGGCGGACAGCAGGTAGGCGGCATCGAGGAAATAGGGCGACAGCAGCGCACCGGCGACGAAGGCGACGATCAGCAACCCGACCGTCATCGCTTCACGACTGCCCAACAGGCGCGGCAGCAATGGCGGAGGCGGCACGTCGGCGATGGCCGGGAGGGCCGCGGTGGCCGCTCCCGCGACCGCCTCCGTTTCCAATCCGATGGCCCCGCGCGCGTCGTTCGCCTTCATGCCCGTCCCCGTCGCGTGGCGTCCTGGATGCGCCGTTGCACCAGCGCGTCGACGATCAGCGCCAACAAGATCACGATCCCGTAGACGGCCAGTTGCCAGAAGGCGGAGACGCCGATAACGGTCAACCCACGACCGATGACGCCGAGCAACAGACAGCCGAGCAGCGTACCCAGCGCCGAGCCGGCGCCGCCGAAGACGTTGGCGCCGCCGATGACCGACGCGGCGATTACCGGCAATTCGAAACCGCGCCCGGTTTCACCGGGGTTGATGAAGCCGTAGCGGGCGGCATACATGATGCCAGCCGCCCCGGAGAGGGCGCCGCTGATGACGAAGACGAGGACAATGGTTTTGTCGACCGGCACTCCGCGCAACCGGGCCGCCTCCGGGTTTCCCCCGATCGCATAAATGTTGCGGCCGGTGCGGGTCGAGCGCAAGAAAATGTGCGCGGCGATGGCGACCCCCAGCGCGATCAGCGTGAGCCACGGCACTCCGAGCGGCGATGGGCGAGCCAGCCGGATCAGCGCCTCCGGCACGTCGTTGGGGTCCACTTGGCGCCCATTGCTGACGATGAAGGCGAGACCGCGATAGACGCTGAGCGTGCCGAGCGTGGCGATGATCGCCGGGATGTTCAGCTTGGCCACCAGGAGTCCATTGATCAGCCCTAGCCCGACGCCGAGCAACAACCCGATAGCCACGCCCAGCAGAATCGGGAAATCGGCGTTTTCCTTGAACAGCAACCCCACCGACATGCCGGCGAAACAAAGAATGGAGCCGACCGAGAGGTCGATGTTGCGGCTGATGATGACCATGGTCTGGCCCATCGCCACCACGATCATCAGCGGCACGTCGAGCAGAATGCTGCGCAGATTCAAGGGCGATAGAAAGTGCGGCGACACCGCGGCCGCGATGCCGATCGCCAGCAGCAGGAACACGAGAATGCCAAGCTCGCGGAAGCGGGCGATGGCGCGCGGGTCCAATCCGCGCGCCGGTGAGGCGGCGCTCACGAGGCCGCCTCTACGCTCGCGGTTGCGGTCGCCATGATGCGCTCCTGCGTCGCCTCCGCTCGTTCGAAGCGGCCGGTGATGCGCCCCTCGCGCATCACCACGACGCGGTCGCTCATCGCCAGAATCTCTGGCAGTTCCGAGGAAATCATCAGGATGGCCATCCCCTGGCTCGCCAGCTCGCCCATCAATCGATGCACTTCCGCCTTGGCCCCGACGTCGATGCCGCGCGTCGGTTCATCGAGGATCAGGATTCTTGGCCGCGTCAGCAGCCATTTTGCCAACACGACTTTTTGCTGGTTTCCGCCCGAGAGTTGCCCGACCGGTTGATCGAGCCCGGTCGCCCCGCGCAACCGCAGCCGATCCAGCGTCGCGCCGACCACCGAGCGCTCTTGCCCCGGCTCCAGCCAGCCGGAGCGGGCCAGCGTGGAGAGCACCGTCAGCGCGCCGTTATGCACGATCGACATTGGCAGCAAGAGCCCGTGGCGACCGCGATCTTCCGGCACGAAGGCGAGACCACGGGCGATGGCGTCCCGGGGAGAAGCGATCCGGGTCGGGGCGCCGGCGATCGTCACCGTGCCGCGCTCCGCCGGGGTGATGCCGAAGATGGCTTGCGCCACATCGGTGCGGCCGGAACCGACCAACCCCGCCAAACCGACGATCTCGCCAGCTCGCACATCGAGTGAGATATCGGAAAAAACTCCGGGCAGACTCAACCCGGAAACCTCCAGCAGCGGCGCGCCGGCTGCCGCCGGTTCCTTTTCGTACAGCGCGCCCAGCGAGCGACCGACCATGTGGTGAATGACGCCTTCGATGGTCGCTTCGGCAGCGGGCCGGGTGTCCACCAATCTGCCGTCGCGCAGCACGGTGATGCGATCGGCGATGGCGAACACTTCTTCCAGACGGTGGCTGACGAAAACCAGCGCCACCCCGCGTTCGCGCAATTGGCGCACGATGCGGAAGAGATCCTCCACTTCGGCTGGCGTCAGCGAGGCGGTTGGCTCATCCATGATGACGACGCGGGCGGCTTCGGAGAGCGCGTTGGCGACATCGACCATCTGCTGCTGGGCAGTCGACAATTCGCGCATCTTGCGACGCGGATCGAGATCGACGCCCAGCGAATCCAGCTCGCGGCGCGCGGCGGCATAGGTCGAGCGCCAATCAAGCAGGCGGACGCCGCGATGATAGGGCATGCGCCCGACGAAAATATTCTCGGCCACATCGAGATCGGGGAAGGCCAGCGGCTCCTGGTGGATAAGCGCGATGCCGAGCTGGCGCGCTTGCAGCGGTGACCCGACGACGATCGCCTTGCCATCCAGTTCGATCGTCCCGGCATCGGGTTGATGGACGCCGGCAATGATCTTGGTCAGGGTGGATTTGCCGGCTCCGTTTTCGCCCAGTACCGCATGCACCTCGCCAGCGCGCAGCGTCAGACCGACATCGTCGAGAACAGTGACGCCGCCGAACGATTTGGTGATGTTGCGCGCGCTCAGCACCACGCCGTCGCGCGTTGGCGCCGGGTTTCCGTTTCGTTCGCCCTGCCCCGCCTTCAGGGTTGTGCGGTCGGTCATGATGGATCGGGCAGCCGATAGAAGCGGCGGGCGTTGTCCGCCCACAGCTTGCGTCGGGCATCGTTGGATAGATCGGCGGTCAGCGTGTCGAGCGCCTCCACCCAGCGGCGGTAGGA
>JADLCW010000359.1 GCA_020847015.1 Thermomicrobiales bacterium
ATTTCCGACGCGCTCTCCTGCCGCAACATCCCCGCCTCGTGCATCGCGGCGACGATCGCGCGCGCGCGCCGGTCCGCGATCCCGGCGGCCTCGGCGGCCTGCCGCACGGTCCAGGGCGCGCGCCGCGTGCGCGCCCACTCCCACAGCCGCGCGGCCCCGCTGTCGGAGCGGGGCCGGCGGTGGATGTCGCCGGGCTTGGGGGACATCACTGGATCGCCGCGCCGGGAACTCTCAGCCCGGCGGCGGCCCACCACGATGCGACCCGGAGCCCGGCGCGCGGTCCGACATAGGGCTTGCGGTCCCGCCAGCCGCAATGGCGGGCGGGGACGATCCACAGTGCGTCGTCATGCTCGACGATCCAGTGCAGAGGGAGGGAGCGGCGAAAGTAGATCGCGGTCATTTGGCGTCTCCTGGTCGGCATTGACTGGCTTGGCCTGCGGTGCGATATGGGACACTCTTTCCGCCCCGGGTGGGGCGGCCTCATAGAAGCTCAGTCTGCAACGGGCGGTGTATCGCAACTGCTCAAGGATATTTCCGGCGCCCTAGCGGGCGCCGGCCTCGTTTTCGCCCGTCACGATCAGCAGCCGTTTGCAGCGTCGCCGCAAATAGTCCGTCCCGTGCTCGGCATCGGCCGGGACGAACATCAGTGCGGCGCGCATCATCGGGTGCATCGATCCGGAGCCGTGATCGTAGCGGATGTCGCCTGGGTTGGAGCCGGCGCGGAGGTCGGCCGGCGCCAGCACGCTGATGATGGTGATGTCCTGGCAGGCGCGCGACCATGCGTCGGCCTGTTGCCAATCGTCGGCGCTCCGACGGGCGCCGCTCCATCCATTGTCGAGCTCGACCAGCCCGAGCGCGCGCAGCCGGATGAGCAGGTCGCGCATGTCGCGGCGCGTTATCCGGCGGCGGGAGCCGAGCACATCGTCGGCGGCGTCGAGGACGGCGCGGGTGCCGGGATCGGTCCCGCGATTGGGGTGGTTGGCCATCATGGTCAATACCCCATCTTCCGCTCTTCGTAGCAGCTCTGGCACTCGCCGGAGCGCAGGATGCGATCCCCGATCGGGTAGCCGCGCGCGTTGCGCCTCTCGACGTGGCCGCACATCCTGCACTTGGTCGGCCTGCGGCCGGCGTCGCACGAGAACTTGGACGGGGAGCCGGCGACCAGCTTCCGCGCCTCGTCGGCGCGGTCATCGGGCACCATCCACGCCTTGCGGTCGGCGTCCCAACGGCCGCCGAGCGCCTTGATCTGATCCTTGACCGGGTAGGTATTGCCGGTAATCGCGACGGTCATTTCCGTTCTCCGCCCCTGAAACCCGCGAGGCGCCGGGTGAATGGCGGGGCCTGATGCCCTCGCTGCCCGGGCATAGTGCGGCAAATAAGAGGCCGTGGCAAATCACGAATTGTTACGGCCGGCGGCCTACTCCAAGTCCTGCAGCGTGATCCGGCCGGCGGCCAGCAGCCTGACCACCTTGGCCACGAGCGCGGGAACCGGCGACTCGCCGGCGGTGAGGCGGTAGGCCTGCCGGCGGGACATTCCGAGCAGCGGCGCGGCTGCGTAGACGCTGATGCCGAGCCGGTCGAGCGCGCGGCCGAGCTGCTGGCCGGTCATTTCGTGGGGTGGCTTGGCCATGGTATTCTCCGTTGGTTGCCGTGCGGCTCCCCCGTGTCCTCGCGGGCGTGGGTAGAGCGGCGGTGACATGGCCGGGCGGCGCCAACCGCCCGGCCGCTTCGTGTCAGGCGGACAGGATGTCGTTCGACCGCTGATCCTCGTAGCGGATGGCGTCGCCGTCCCACATGGGACCGCAGAACGACTTGAGGACGGGCTGTCCCTGCAGTTCGGCGCGCTGCCGCGGGTTGCTGTTGAGCCTGACGATCTCGATGCCGGCGATGTCGGCCCAGGCGAAGATGTCGGCGGGCTCGGTGACAATGAAGCTGCCGTCGACGTTCTGGACGATCCGGTATTTCATGTTCGCCTCCCTCACCACGTCTCGATCTCGATGGCGATGCGCTCGCGCGCGGCCCGGCGGAGCAGCGCGAACATGTGCTGCCCGACGTAGAGACGTCGGCCGCCGACATGGATCGCCGTGTCGGCGACGTGCTCGGGCTTGGTGCGGGCCGGGCCCTCGGTGCGGCCGTGCTGGTAGCCCGGTCGATCGTCCTGCCCCTGCCATGCGACGTATGCGGTGATCTGGCCGTTATCGCGGTAGCGGCGCACATAAGCGCGGGTGATCTTGGTGATGCGCATGTTCGGTCCTCAATGCGACGCCGGGTCCGACATCACGTGTCGAGCATGGTTCCAGGACTGGCAGCGGATCGATCGGTGGAAGAAGATCGTCGGCGTTGCCAGCAGGTCGACCCAGAATTCATCCCTGCCGGAACTCGAATAGCCGGCGGGCACCTTGCGGATGCGCTGGTAATTGCCGAACCACCACAGCCGATCGCCGACCGGGCCGTCGCTTATGCGCGTAATCTGCTTGCTCATGGGTTCCTCGCGGTTTTGATCGCTGCGCCAACAGCGAATGATCAAAGCATATAGGACGGTGCGGCATATGTCAAGCCGTCATATATCACGAATTGTTACAGGGCCTGGTGCGGGTGCGTTGTCGGCGCCGGCGGCACGGGCACATCCTGCGCCGATGGATACCGAGCCGGACCAGATTATAGAGGCGGTGGCGATGGCCATTCGCGATCAGGCCGCAAATCGCGCCGTCGATGCCAAGCGGAGGCCGCTCGGGCGGCCATGGAAGGAGCTGCCGCGGCGGCTGCGCGAATCGTACCGGGCGGAGGCGCGGGCGGCGATCCGCGCCTATGAGCGGGCCGCGCGCTAGAGGGCGCGCGATCCGCACCGGCTGCACCGGAGCCGAGGCGGTGCCGCGCGGCCGTCCGGGACGCGGACCTTCGCGCGATGCCCGCAGCCGCAGCGCACTTCAAGGATGGTCGGGAGCCGGCGAATCCGGCCGGTGTATCGGGCGAGCGCGTCGGCGGCCTGCGCGCGCAACTCCGCCTTGCTCGGCGTCGCCTCGTCGCGGGCCAGCAATGCCGCGATCGCGCGCTCGTCCGCCGGCGCCTGTTGCTGGTGCTCCCGTCGCTTTGCCTTCGACCAGTCGAGGGCCACGGCGCATCTCCTTCCGCCATGCATCGGTTATGCGCGCGCTGCGCGTCCGTTCCCAATCGATGCCGGCGCGCCTCAGCCAGTAGCGCACCACCTGCAGCGACACGCCGGCGAGCTCGGCGGCCTCGTGCGGCCGCACCAGCCCGCGGGCCAGCAGGGCCAGCGCGGCGCGTCGTGACTCCGGGTCGATCGCGCGCGGCATTTCACGATCATAAAAACCCATTTTCTGTGTCAAGCCCAACGCACGGTCCGGCGCCGCGCCGAGCGCGTCGGCAATCCCGCCGCAGCATCAAAGGTTTACAATACTCTCGCGCGATGTGCGTTGGCGACCCGCCCGCCGATGCGGCAATTTCCCGCGCGTCCCGCACCGCGCGCGCACGCTTCCTTCCACAGCGAGCCGACCAGGCGAGCGAGGACCACGACGAAGCGCAACGCGCGAGGATGTGCCCTCCGCTCGATCCTCAGTCCCGGCCAGCCCGTGCGTTGCCACCACCACCCCCGCGCGGCCACCCTCCCGGCCATGCCAGTCCCCGCCACCGCCGAGCCGGATCAAGGCCGCGCTGCGCCTCCACCAGCCAAGCGCCACCGCATCTCAAAGCGAATGCAGCAAGCCTTGGCGCTCCTCGCCACTCGCGGGATGACCCAGCGCGATGCCGCACGCAAAGCCGGCATCAGCGAATTCCACCTCTCCCGCGAATTGAGGAAACCGCAAATACAGGCGTTTATCGCCCGAAAAGCGCGGGAAAGTATCAGCGTCGGCGCGCTTCGGGCGTCCGCGCGCGTGCTCGAGCTGCTCGACGCCGCGTCCGAGCACGTGAGCCTTGACGCATCCAAGCATGTCTTGGCGATCGAGGGCATCCGGCCGCCGGATCAGTCGCAACCGCTTGTGAACATTGCAATTTCGCCGGGCTACGTGATCGATCTCTCCGGCGGCTCGCATGTGGCCGATCAGCGGGACGACGGTGCTAAGCCATTGATCGAGCACGGTCCTGTTGGTCATGCCGACCCGGAGCCGGACCGATGACGCGGTGCAGCAACCGCACACTAGCCGGCACAGCCGGCGCCGCGTTCGGCCCGGAAGTCGAGCCGGTTCAACGGCTTGGCCGCCCTGGCACAGCGGACTGCAACTCCGCGCGCCCAGGCGATCGCCGCCGCACCACGCCCGCCGCGCGCGAGACCGGGCCCGGGTGCTCGACCGCGCAACATGCGCGCGAGCCGGGGCCGGGGGGCAAAACGGCGGCCGAACTCGTGTGCCTCCCTTCCCCCCTCTGGGATGTCCGAAAACCATTGTGGGGTGTGGCGGATATTTTTTTTCCGGGGGAGGTCGCCGGGTGCGGGGCGGTTTTGCGGTTGGGCAGGTTGTCTGGCTTCGGTCTGGGGGCGGGGCTGGGATGGTTGTTCGGGGGGTTGAGGCGCGGGCTGGGACGGGCGGTCGTTCGGTGGAGATGGTTTCGGTGGAGTGGATGGTGGGGGAGGTTTTGAGCCGGGCGGATTTTCCGGTGGCGATGCTGACGGGGGAGGAGCCGGCGGGCGGGGTGGATGGGGGCGCGGGTGAGGGGCTGTCGCTGTCGCCGGAGACGGTGGCGGCGATCCGGGAGGATTTGCGGCGGAAGGGACGGCGGGGAGGTCGGCGATGAACGGGGCGGCGGCGGCGGGTCCGGCGGTTGCGGGGAATGCGGAGGCTGTCCGGGCGCTGGAGGATGCGCTGGCGATGGCTCGGGGCGGGGGCGTGGCGGCGGTGGCGGTGGTTCTGGTTTCGGGGCCGGGGCGGGTTGGGGTTTCGGCGGCGGGCGGGTTGCAGACGGAGTTGTATGCGGGGGCTGGGATGCTGCAGCGGGCGCTGATGGAGGCGATGACGTCGCGGCGGTCGGGGCTCGTGGTTCCGCGGGGGCTGGGGTGAGCGTGTCGCGGCGCCGGGGCGGCCGGCGGCGGTCGTTCTGGGTGCGGCTGGTTTTTCATTACCGGGTTTATCGGTCGTTTCCGATGGGCCGGGTGGCATCGCTGCGGAATGCGTGGCGGCTGGCGCGGTAGGAGGGTTCGATGGTTTCGGGACTTGTCGGGCTGGTGATTTACCTGGTGGTTCTCGGGCTGGTGGCGTGGCTGCTGCTGTACGTGGTTTCGGCGCTGCCGCTGCCGGCGCCGTTTCCGCAGGTTGCGCGGGTGGTGATCGTGGTGGTGGCGGTGGTCGTGCTGATTTCCGTACTGCTGGGGCTTGTCGAGGTGGTCCCGTCGCCGCGGCTGGTGCGGTGATGGGGGAGGTCTGCGCGTTTCCCGGGGTGGCGGCGGCGTCTGTCGCGGGTGTGGCGCGGCCGGACATGGCGGAGATGTTCCGGGATCTGGCGGAGCGCGCGGAGCGCGGCGATCTGGTCGCGGCGGTAGTGGTGGGGGTGACGAGCGGGGGCGCGGTCTGGACGGCGGTCTCGACGCCGGAGAACGGGGTGTACCTGGTGCTTGGCGGGCTCGAGGCGGCGAAGCGGAACGTTCTGGATCGGATGGAGGACGTGACGGTCGCCGGGTACGACTTCCCTGAGCCGGCCTGACCGTGCGTTGCCGGGGGCGTGGCGCGGCGCGACGGTCGCGGCATGGGCGAGGTCGTGACGCTTCCCGTGGTTGCGGTGGATAGCGAGGGCTGGCGCGAGCAGGAGCGCCGGCGCGAGGCGGAGGAGCGTGCGGAGCGTGAGCGCGCGCGGGGGCCGCGGCGGCGGGTGTCGCTGCTGGACGACGGGGAGCGCACGTGAAGGTTTTCCGGCCGGACGGGGCGACGCTGACGCGGTTCATGGCGTCGCCGGCGCCGGTGAAGATCGCGCAGGGCCCGATCGGCAGCGGCAAGTCGCTGGCCTGCGTCATGTCGATCTGGATGAAGGCGCTGGAGCAGGTGAAGCAGGCGGACGGCAAGCGGCGGTGCCGGGCGCATGTGTTCCGGGATACCTACAACAAGCTGGAAGACACGACGCTGAAGACCTGGCTGGAATGGTTTCCGGACCGGGAGTTCGGGCGGTTCTACTGGTCGAAGCCGATGCTGCACGAAATCCGGGTCGGGGACGTGGAGCTCGACGTGCACTTCGTGGCGCTGGAGGACGAGCGGGCGGTGGACTACTTCCGCTCGCTGGAGACGACGATCTGCTGGTTCAATGAATTGCAATTCATGGACCGGGCGTTGTTCGACGAGGCGGTGACGCGGGTGGGGCGCTATCCGCGGGTGATCGACGGCGGGGCGGTGGGTCCGCAGGTGATCGCGGACATGAACGCGCCGGACGAGACGCACTGGGTTCCGATCATGCGCGGGGAGGTGCTGCCGCCGGACTGGTTCACGGAGGAGCAACGGCGGGCGCACCGGCGGCCGGCGACGTGGGAGTTCTTCGTGCAGCCGCCGGGGCTGCTGGAGGAGAAGGATGCTGAGACCGACGACGTTCGGTATCAGCCAAACCCGGAGGCGGAGAACCTGAAATACCTGCCGGGCGGGTCAGCGTACTACCTCAACGCGATCCAGGGCAAGACGAAGGCCTGGATCGACGCCAACGTGCTCAACCGGGTGTCGGCGCGGCGGGACGGCAAGCCCGTGCTGCGGGATTTCTCGCGCAAGGACCATGTGGCGCGGCGGCCGCTCGAGGCGGTGCCCGGGCTGCCGCTGATCGTGGGGACCGACCACGGGCGGCGGCCGTGCGCCGTCATCGGGCAGCACCTGCGCGGGACATGGTACGTGCTGCACGAACTGGTCGGGCGGGACATGGGGGCGGACCAGTTCGCGCCGCTGCTGCGGAAGGAATTGGCGCAGCGGTTTCCGGACTTCGCGCACGACCGGCGCGAGTCGGTGCAGATATGGGGCGATCCGTCCGGCGATTTCCGGGGGCAGAACGACGAGCGCACGCCGTTCCAGATCTTCGCGAAGCACGGGCTGCGGGTGCGGGAGGCGCCGTCGTTCCTGTTCACGGTGCGGCTGCAGGCGATGGAGGCGGCGCTGACTCGGCGGAGCGAGGGGCGTCCCGGGCTTCTGGTGTCGCCGACCTGCACGGCGCGGATCGCGGCGCTGGACGGCGGGTGGCACTACCGGCGGCTGAAGGTGGCGGGCGAGCGGTACGCGGAGGAGCCGGAGAAGGACGAGTATTCCGACCCGGCTGATGCGCTGGGCTACATGCTGCTCGGCGGCGGGGAGGGGCGGACGCTGCTGCGCGGCTCGGCGGAGCGTCCGAAGCCGGTGGACACGCGGGTGCCGTACAGCCCGTTCCGGCGGGCCGGGGGCGTGCGGTGGTGACCGCGGCGCCGGAGGATCGGCAGCCGCCGCGGCTGTGGCTGGTGTTCTTCGGGCCGACCGAGACGGCATGGGGGCTGCTGCTGCGGCCCGGCTTCGGGCACGTCAGCGCGGCGGCGTGGTTCGCGGACCAGCGGCGATGGGTGCACGTCGCGCCGGCGCTGGGCGGGCTGGTGGTCGAGGTGTGGCGGAGCGAGGAGTTCGACGTCCGTTACGCGCAGCTTCTGGTCGGGAGCACGGCGGCGCTGCGGTTTCGCGCGGTGGAGCGGCGGAAGGGGATGCCGGCGGCGGCTTTCTGCGTCGGGACGATCAAGGCGCTGCTGGGCGTGCGTTGCCGGGCGACGACGCCATGGGGTCTTTATCGGGCCCTGGGGCGGCTCGGCGCCGAGCCTGTGGACCTGCCCGGGAGCGAAGATGGCGAGCGGATTCGGCGGTGGAAGTCGTGGCGACGCGGGCGGGCGGCCGGGGGTGATCGGGCGCGCGTTCGAGACGCAGTTCGCGGCGCAGCGCCGGCTGCAGGAGGAGCAGCGGGCGGAGGATGACCGGATCAGGTCGATCCAGGCCGATCTTGCGCAGACCACCTCGCGGCGCAGCAGTTCGCTCGGTATCCGGTCGCTGCTCGGGCCGCTCGGCGGCTCGTTCCGGCGCTCGCTGCTCGGGAGCGGCTGATGGCGACCGGCGCGACGCAGCTCAAGCGCCCGGCCCCGGTGGCGGGCGGCGACGAGGACCCTCTGGCGAAGGAATGCCTGCGGCGGGTGGAGCGGGCGAAGGTGGACCGCGGCCGGCACCAGTCGCGGATCGCGGACTGCTACCGGTTCGCGCTGCCTTGGCGGCACAAGTTCGGGGCGGCGCAGGTTTCCGACCAGCTCGACGAAATTTTCGACGAGACGGCGATGAACGTCGTCGAGGACTTCGCCGCCGACATGCTCAACACGTTCACGCCGCAGCGCAACGACTGGGTGTCGATCCAGCCGGCGGTGACGCTCGACGTCGCGGACACGCGGCGGATCGCGGCGGAGCTGAAGGACTACCAGGCAATCCTGTTCGGGGAGATGGCGCGGTCGAACCTCTACCAGGCGCTGCAGGAATCGTATCTCGACCTGGCGACCGGCACGATGTCGCTGACCGTGCAGGACATCGACTTCGCCGAGCCGATCCATTGTCAGGCGATCCCGCTGACCGAATTGCTGATCGACCGCGGCCCGTATGGGTTCGTGGACGGGCGGTGGCGGGAATGGCGGGTGCGCAAGGAGGAAATCCCGGTGCTGTGGCCGCGGGCGCGCGCGCCGGGCGGGCAGGAGTTCCGGCCCGGCGACATGACGGAGTGCGACGTGATCGACGGCTGCTGGCGGGACTGGAGCGACCGCAGCCGCGAGGCCTACCGCTACGTGGTGATCGAGGGCGGGCGGGTGATCTTCCGCGACGATTACGAGGGGGCGGGGTCGTGTCCGTTCATCACGGCGCGCTGGTCGCGCGACCCGACCACGGCCTACGGGGTTGGTCCGCTGTACCGCTCGACGCCGGCGGTGAAGACGCTCAACCATGTGCGGTTCCTGTCGCTGAAGAACTACGACAAGATCGTTGATCCGCCGGCGTCCTACGAGGACGACGGGGTGCTCAACGTCGAGGGCGGGATCGTGCCCGGGCGGTGGTATCCGCGCGAGGTGGGGAGCAAGGCGCCGGAGGTGATCGAGTCGCGGCACCAGCTCAACGTCGAGATTTTCCAGCTGGACGAGCTGCGGTCCCAGATCAGGCGGGCGCACTACCAGGACCGGCCGGAGCAGCTCGGCAAGACGCCGCCGACCGCGACGCAATGGGCGGACGAGGCGGCGGAGCGGGCGCGCCGGATGGGGACGCCGGCGACGAACCTCGTGCAGGAATTGCAGTACCCGCTGGTGCGGCGCTTCGCCTATCTGCTGCGGAAGCGGGGCGCTCTGCCGAAGGTGGAGCTCAACGGCGCCGCGGTGGCGCTCACGCCGGTGTCGCCGCTCTTGCGCGCGCAGGAGCAGGAGAAGGTGGTCCGGCGCGACAAGTGGGCCGAACTGATCATCGCCCGGTTCGGGCCGCAGCTCGGGGCGATCGTGATCAACCTGATCGAGTACGCGAAGGCGCAGGGCAGGGACCTGGGCGTCGAGCCGGAACTGATGCGCGACGAGGGGCAGATCACGCGGGCGATCGAGCAGCTGCTGCCGGTGCTGCAGACCGTGACGGCGGGGCGGCCGGGCGAGATCGCGCCGCCGCCGGTGGGGCTGGTGGGCTGATGCCGTCGTGGCAGGATTTCGAACGGGACGAGCAGGCGAAGGCGCCGCCGGAACTGGCGGCGTGCTGCGCGCGGGTGCTGGCCGGGCCTGACGGGCGGGAGCTGCTGGCGCTGCTGCGGGCGCGGCTGTTCGACGCCGTGCTCGGGCCGGCGGCGCCGGAGCCGGTGCTGCGCTCGCGGGAGGCTCAGCGGCATCTGGTGCGCGACCTGGAGCGGTGGCGCGACCAGGGCCTGGCGGCGCTCGGCGGCGGCGAAAAGGGCGCCCGGAACCGGCCTCTCTGATTTTGTGCGTTGTCGGGTTTTTCCGGCGCGGGGCAGTTTTCGCCCGCGATGACCGATGCTCTTGCCGCTGCTGCCACCACCGCCACTCCGGCGCCCGCGCCGGGACCGGGCCCCACGTTGGACCCGGCCTCGGCGCAAATGCCGTCCGGGCTCGACCCGAAATACTGGGACGCGACGAACGGGCTGAAGACCGACGATCTGCTGAAGGACTTCGGCGAGCTGTCGGCGTACCGGGCGCAGGCCGAGGCGCGGCTCGCCGAGGTGCCGGACAAGCCCGAGGGCTACAAGCTGGAGCTGCCGGCCGATTTCCAGGTGCCGGAGGAATTCAAGGAAGCGTTCAAGCTCGACGAGAGCGACCCGCGGCTGCCGCACGCCCGGGCGCTGGCGAAGGAGCTGGGGCTGCCGCAGGGCGCATTCGCCAAGCTCATCGCGCTCGACGCGCGGCTCCAGATCGAGGCCGCGCAGCAGGCGCAGGCGCAGATGACCGCCGAGATGGCGAAGCTCGGCGACAAGTTCCCGGCGCGGCGCGAGGCGGTGAACGCCTTCGTGCGGGCGAACCTGACGCCGGAGCAGGCCGCCGGCCTGGAGGGGATCGCGACCTCGGCCGCCGCATTCGAGGCGATCGAGGCGCTGATCGCCAAGGCCACCACCACGAGAATTCCAGGCACCCAGCCCGAACCGGCGCGGCCGCCGCAGCCGGTGCCGCAGGCTGAACGCTGGTACGGATCGCAACAGAAGGCTGGATGACCATGGCCACTCTCGCCGGCAACAACCCCACGATGATGGATTGGGCGAAGCAGCTCGAGCCGAACGGGGGCATCACGACCGACATCGTGGAGATGCTGTCGGAGACCAACGAAATCCTGATGGACATGACGTGGGTCGAGGCGAACGGCCCGACCACGCACCGCTCGTCCATCCGCACCGGCCTGCCGGCGGTGACCTGGCGGCAGTTCTACCAGGGCGTCCCGGCGAGCAAGAGCACCTACGCCACGGTCGACGAGCCGATGGGCATGCTCGAGGCCCGGTCGCTGGTCGACGAGGACCTCGCGAAGCTCAACGGCGACATGGCGCAGTTCCGGCTCAACGAGGCGTCCGGCTTCATCGAGGCGATGTCGCAGGAGCTGGCCGACACGATCCTGTACGGGAACGCGTCGGCGGCGCCGACCGAGTTCAACGGCCTGATGCCGCGGCTCAACTCGCTGTCGGCGGCGTCGGGCGAGAACGTGATCGACGCGCTCGGCACGGGCACCGACAACACGTCTATCCTGCTGGTCGGCTGGTCGACGCGGACGGTCTTCGGGGTGTTTCCGAAGGGCTCGTCGGCGGGTATCCAGCGCGAGGATCTCGGCAAGCAGCAGGTCGCGGACGGGGCCGGCAACCGCTACTCCGCGCTGGAGGAGAAGTTCTCGCTCAAGGGCGGGCTGGTGGTGAAGGACTGGCGCTACGTGGTGCGCGCCGCTAACATCGACAAGTCGGACCTGGTGGACGAGAGCAACGCCGCCGACATCCTCAAGATCATGACGGCGATGGTGCACAAGATTCCGTCGCTCGGGGCGGTGCGGCCGGTGTTCTACGTCAACCGGACCGCGATGACGATGCTCGACATCCAGGCGCAGAACAAGGCGAA
>JADLCW010000360.1 GCA_020847015.1 Thermomicrobiales bacterium
TACTCGCTTCGTCGATCAGGTTCTGGATCCGCGCTTCCTCGTGCGTCATCGGACACCTCCGTCGCGCTGCGTCGCGCGTCGCTCGCTCCGTTCCGCGATTCCGGTAGGGCGCATGCCGCGCCCGATCTTCAACCGGGCGCGTTGCGTCAACCGCGCCCGTATTGTGTCGTTACCCAAAGAGTATGTCAAAGCCGCGACCCGAAAACGGAGCTGCGGCGCGGCCGCCGCGCCGGGGACCGCGCAACGCGTCCCGGAAATTCTCGCATCGGAATTCCGCAATCCTGTGGATGCGCTTCCCGGTCAGGAACTCTAGATTGGCGGCGCAAGGCGACTCGACGGCCGCGCACCGACGAACGACGAAGGAGGCGTACTCCCATGGAGGATTTTCTTCAATTCCTGCCCGGCGTCGTCTTTCTGGTCTGGGCCGCCCTGGATCGCCGGCCGCTCGCCTTCGCCGCCGCGGCTGCGGCCTCGCTCATCGGCATCGCAGCCACCCCTTTCCTGCTGCGGCGCGCCTACCCCATGTTCGCGCTGGAGCGCATGAACGACGTCGAAGAAGTCATCGGCTTCGTGGTCCTGGCCGGGTGGCCCGTCGCCGTGGCGGGAGTACTCGCGCTTGGTCTCTCGCGCTGGCGGGACAACGCGCCGCTCCCCGCGCCGGTCGTCACCATGTTGTCGCTATGGTTCATCGTCAGCGCCTTCTGGCCGCCGTTGCTGTCGATGATGTGGGCGCTGTAGGCTGCCGGCAGACGACGGCCGCGCTGCATGGACGAAACTGGTTCGCCAGGGTGTCGCAGCCCCCTCCCAGTCGGTCGCGCATCCAATTAGTGATCGTCTCATCCACACTCAGGAGACTGCGGCGCTCACGGCGTTGCTCAGGCGCGCCCAGCGATCCAGAATGAAGGTCCACATGTGACTGACAGCGCGGTTGGCGAACACCGCCAGCGCCGTGCCGGTGGCGGGGTCGGCCCACAGCAGCGTGCCAGCGTGGCCGAAGTGGCAAAACGTCGCCGCCGAGGTCAATTCCCCCGTCCAGTGCCGGCGTTTGTCGCCTTTCACCTCCCAGCCCAGCCCCCATCGCCCCACCGGCCAAACGACCCGCGCGCTCTCGACCCCGCCCGGCGCGCCGTCAGTCTGATCCGCTGTCATCGCCCGTATGCCAGCGGCGGACATAATGCGGTCGCCGCCGGGGAGGAACGCTCCGGCGAAGCGCGCCAGATCCCGCGGCGTGCCGTACAACCCCGCCCACGGCGCTTGCAGCCCGCGCCAATAGGGGCTGTTGTAGGTTTCCAGCGCGGTCCCGGCATGCGTGGCGTCCGCCAGATGCGCCACCCGCGGCAAAGCGTCGGCTGGCGGACCGGGAAAGACGTTGCGCAAACCCAGCGGCGCAAACACGTTCTCCCGCGCCGCCCCCCAGAGCGGGCGGTCGGTCGCACGCTCCACCACGCGCCCCAGCACGCCATACCCGGCGTTGGAATACCGCAGCTCGGCTCCCGGCGCCGACTCCAGCGGCAATCGGCACATGACATCCACGATCTGATCCAGCGTCGCCGGCGTCGTGAAACGCCCCAGCCGGCCGGCCACGTCCTCTGGCAGCCCCGAAACATGGCAGAGCAATTGGCGGATCGTGATGGTCGCGCGGAGTTGTTCCAGCGCGGGATCGGCGCCCGGCGCATCGCGCGGCGGGCCGGTGCGGAAATCCGGCACGTAGCGCCCCGCCGTCTCGTCCAGTCCAAAAATGCCCGCCTCGACCAGGGTCAGAATGGTGGCCGCGGCGACTGGCTTCGTCACCGACGCGAGGGGAAAAATCGTTTCTGGCCCGACCGCCACGCCAGGCCGCGCTTCGCCCGCGTAGCGCTCGCCGATGATGTCGCCGCGCCGCCACACCACCGCCCCGACGCCCGGCGGCCCCTGCGGACCGATCCATTCCTCGATCGCCGCCAGCGCCGCCGCGACCCGTTCCCGCTCGCTCACCGCTCCTCCGCCCTCCCGCCTCGCCAGCCAGTGCACGACCCAGGATAGCCGCCAGGGTGGGCCATTCGTGTCGGCTCTCGTATGATCCACGCCATGCCAACGGACGACACCGTTCGACAGGAGGATTGCGTGATCGAAACCCGCGACTATGTCTTGACGATCGTTCCCAACGCCTCCGCCATGAGCGAGCGCGGGGCTGACATCTTCGCCGAGGTCGTCTCGGCGAACCCCGGCGCGGTCGTCGCCGGACCGACCGGCAGCACCCCGCTCGGGATGTTCGAGCGGCTCGTCGCCCAGGCGCGCGCCGGCCAGCTCGATGTTTCGCGTCTGCGCCTGTTCTGCCTCGACGAATATCTGGGTGTGACCGCGGACGATCCGAACAGTCTGACCGGCTGGTTGTTTCGGGTCTTCATCGATCCGGCCGGCATCCCCCATGCGAACGTCCACACCGTCCCGGCCACCGATCCGGATCCGATCGCGGCAGCCAGCCGCTACGAGCACGATCTGATCGCGGCGGGTGGTCTCGATCTCGCGATTCTCGGTCTCGGCCCGAACGGCCATATCGCCTTCAACGAACCGGGTTCGACCGCCGATTCGCGGACGCGCCCGCTGAATCTGACCGAGCAATCTGTCGCCCAGGCTGCCGCCTACTGGAAACCCGGCGTTATCGCACTCAATCAAGCGATGACCCTTGGCGTGGCGACGCTGCTGGAGGCGCGGCGGCTGGTGCTGATCGTTGCCGGGGAAGCCAAGGCCGAGATGCTGCGGCGCACGCTCGAAGATCCCATGTCGCCGGAGACGCCCGCCTCGTGGCTGCGGCTGGCGGCGGATCGGCTGGAAGTGGTCGCCGACGCGGCCGCCGCCGCCGCGCTCACCAATCGTTGATCGTCGACTGCAACATCAGTCACTACAACGGGCCGGAATCCGGGATGGTCTCCCGGTTCCAGCCCGATGGCCCGGCAGCCCTTGAATCAGCGCCGAGAAGAGCGGCGGCGCGGAGTCGGCGGCGGCGGCGGCGGTGCGACTGGAGTTGGCGGGGCGGCGATGCGCATCGTCGGCGGTTCCTCACGGACGCCCTTCAACAACACGCCTTGGTAGAGGAACGCCGCGATCAGGGCGCCCACGATAGGCCCGACGATCCAGATCCAGAAATTCGTGAAGTCTTGCTGCA
>JADLCW010000361.1 GCA_020847015.1 Thermomicrobiales bacterium
AGCGCCCGCCCCAGCGCCACCCGCTGCCGCTGCCCGCCCGAGAGCTGGCGCGGTTTGCGCTCCAGCAGATCGGAGATGCCCAGCATCTCGGCCGCCCGGTTCACCTTCTCGACAATGGTCGCCTTGGGTTCACCCTGCACCTTGAGCGCGAACCCCATGTTGTCGCGGATGCTCATATGCGGGTAGAGCGCGTAGCTTTGGAACACCATGGCGATGTCCCGCTCGCCCGGCGGCACATCGTTGACCGCCTCGCCATCGATCAGAATTTCACCGTCGGAAACCTCGTCCAACCCGGCCAGCATGTTCAGGGTCGTGCTCTTGCCGCAGCCGGAGGGGCCGACCAGGGTCATGAACTCCCCGTCGGCGATTTTTAGCGACAGCTCGCGCACCGCGTCGACGCGACCGTAGCGCTTGGTGACATTGACGAATTCGACCGCAGCCACGGCAGCCTCTCTATTCCTTCACCGCGCCCAGGGTCAATCCCCGGACGAGGTAGCGTTGCACGGCGATGGCGAACACCAGCACCGGCAGCACGGTGATCACGCCGAGTGCGGTCATCTGGTCCCAGAGCATGCCTTTGTCGGTGATGAAGCCGGCCATCACCACCGGCAGCGTTTTGGCCTGAATACGGGTCAGCATCACCGCGAACAAGAATTCGTTCCAGGCCAGAATCGCCGAGAGAATCGCCGTGGCCACCAGCGCCGGACCGGAAAGGGGCAGCACGATGCGGGTGAAGCGTTGCCAGGCGCTGCACCCGTCCATCATCGCCGCACGTTCCAGTTCGGCCGGCAACTCCTCGAAGAAGCCGATCATCAGCCACACCACGAAGGGCAGGTTAAATGCCGTATAGGTCACGATCAGCGCCCAGCGGGTGTCCAGCAGTTTCAGATCGCGGATGATCAGAAAGTAGGGAATGGCGGTGGCGATGGCCGGATACATCCGGGTCAGCAGCATCCAGAAGGCAAGGATGCCGTTGAGCCGGAAGGGCAACCGTGCCCGCGCCAGACTGTAGGCCGCCAGCGACCCCAGCCCCACCGCCAGCACCGTGGACGCCAGCGTGACCACGACCGAGTTCATGAAAAAGTGACCGAGATTGTTTCGGCTGAACAACACCCGGTAGCCGTCCAGCGTCCAGTTGTCGACCAGCAGCCGGGGCGGATAGGCGAGATAGTCCACCTCGTGCTTGAACGAGGTGGACACCAGCCAGAGAAACGGCACCAGCACGACCGCCAGCGCCACGGCCAGGATCGCCCAGCGCAGGGCCGCCCAAACCAGACCGCTCCAGCGACCGCGTGATTTGCGGCGCCGGGTCGGGGCTGGCCGAGTTGGGCCAGTCGTGGGGGTCGCTATCGAGGTCGCCATGCGCTCCGCCCTCCCTTACGCCGCGCCGGCGCGGTTAGCCCGGACGCGCGCCCAAACCACCCCGATGGCCAGCACGACGACGACCGCCAGGAACAGCCACGAGGCGGCCGAGGCTCCGCCGATATTGAAGTAGCGCAACCCCTGCTTGTAGATGTAGGAGGAGAGCATCTCCGTCGCGTAGCCGGGGCCGCCGCCCGTCAGCACATAGATGGTGTCGAACACCTTGATCGCATCCATGAAGCGCAACAGCCCGGTCACCAGCAGGACGGGCAGCAGCATCGGCAGCGTCAGATAGCGGAACACTTGCCAGCGCGAAGCGCCGTCGATCTGGGCGGCGCGGAACGGTTCGCCAGGCAGTGCGGCGATAGCCGCCGTCATCACGATCAGCACGAACGGCGTCCACTCCCAGATGTCGACCAGCATCACCCCGACGAAAGCCCAGCGCGGATCGACGAACCAGAGGATGCGCGGCAACCCGACCGACTCCAGCAGGTAGTTGACCAGCCCCTTGTCGAACAGCAGAATCCGCCACAGCACGCCGACGACGACCGGCGTCATGATCATCGGGATCAGCAGGATGGAGCGCGCCACCCGCACCCCCATCCCCTCCTGGGTGACGGCGAGCGCCAGGCCAAGCCCCAGAATCAACTCCGCCGCCACCGTGCCGATGCCGAAGACGGCGGTGTTGAGCGCCGAAGTGCGGAACACCTGATCTTCCAGCACCGCCTGATACGACCCCAGCCCCACGAACTGCGGCGTCATCCCGGGCCGGTTCAGGAACCAGTCGTGGAAGCTGAGCCACAGCGTATAGAGCAGCGGGTAGAGACTGGTCAGCAGCAGGAACACGACGGCCGGCAGCAGGCAAAGCAGAAAGGTCGGCAGATCGCCGAGGGTGCGGCGCCGGCGGCGCGTGCTCGTGCTGGCGGTCGAGGCGGCGATGGTCGGGGCGCCGGTGGCCATGGGTAGCGATCTCCGGGGCGACGCGAACGGAACGGGTCGCCCCGTTCCCGCGGTGGGAACGGGGCGACCGCGGATGACCGCCAGCTATTCCACGTAGGGGATGGTCGGCGGGTTGCTGTCGAGCAGCTTGTTCCACTCGGCGGCGATGGTGTTCAAGGTCTCAAGCGGGTCCGCGTCCTGGTAGACGGTCTTTTCCAGCTCCTTCTGCAGAATGTCCCAGGCGGCCGGGAACTGCGGGATGCGCCAGATCGGGCGGCCGGCTTCGATCGCCTGCAGGATGGCCGGGTACTCGGGGTAGCGGGCGACCAGATCCGGGTCGTTCCAGGTGGCGATCTGCGGCGAGCCGATGCCGAACTGGTCGGCGAAGCGGCGCGCGTTGTCGGCCGAGGTGTAGGCCTTGATCCACTCCCAGGCCAGATCCGCCTTCTGGGTGGTCTGGGGCATGCCCAGGTTCCAGGCGCTCAGTTCGGAGGCGCCGGGGAAGGGGGTCAGCGCCCACTTGCCGACGATTTTGGATTTGGCCTCGTCGCGGGCGTCGGCCCGGATGAAGCTGGGCCACAATTCGGCCTGAGCCAACTCGCCGTTGAGCACCGCGTTCTTGTGCTCGGGGATGCCCCAGCCGGGCATGCCTTCCGGCGTATAGGGGAGCGCTGCCCGCAGCAGTTCGATCGCCTTGACGCCTTCCGGTCCGTTGAACAGCGGCCGCCAGTTCTCGTCGCAGAGCGGCTTGCCCTGCTCCCAGTAGCGGGCGAGGAACGAACTCTGCAGTTGTTCGCCCAGTCCCACCCACGAGGCGCCGTAGATGCCGTCGCCGGTCAGCTTCTCGGCATTGTCGTTGTACTCCTGCCAGGTCTTGGGCGGCTCAACGCCGGCAGCTTCGTAGAGATCGGTGCGGTACAGAATCGCCATGGCGTCGTTGGCCATGGGGATGCCGTTGCGCTTGCCATCCCAGAGACCGGACAGCCGCCACTGGTTGGGGATGAAGTCCGCTTCCTTGATGCCGTCGCGGGCGACCAGATCGTCGAGCGGGGTCAGATAGGGCGCGAATTCGCCGTCCCACTGGTAGGCGATGCTGATGACGTCGTAGGCCCCGGTGGCGGTCACCAGATCGGTGGCGACGTTGTCGTGCAGGTTCTGGTAGGGGAAGGCGACAACCTCGACCTTGGCGCCGTGGGCGGTCTCGAACTCCTCCGCCAGCAATCGCGCGGCGGCGTCGTAGGTGCCGGATTCCATATAGGCCACGGTCAGGGTGTCGCTCTGGCGAGCGCGCACGATGACGTTCGGGGCGGCGAAGGCCGTGCTGCGCGCGACGGCCGCCGCGCCGACGGCGGCTCCCGTCGTGGCGATCAGGCGGCGTCGGTTCAGTTTCGCGTTCAATCGCTGGTCCATCGGTTCTCTCCTGAGGTCAACACAACGCGTAGGCAACATCGATCCCCACGTGTCGGAATTCCTTCGCCATCCCTCCTTTCCCGCCGGGCATGGGTTCCATCATGGAGCGCGAGATCCTTCGCATCGCTCAGTGAGCGCAGCGAAGGATCTCGCCAGTCGCCGATGCGCCCGCGGCGCCACTCCGAAACCCGCGTCCATCATTCGATGTCCGCTCCGCTGGCCATACCGGCGTGGCGGATGAGAAACCCGCCATCCACCACCCATGTCTGCCCAGTGACGAAGCTGGCTTCGTCCGAAGCGAGAAAGGCGACCACGGACGCGATCTCCTCCGGTCGGCCGAAGCGGCCCAGCACCGTCGTGCGCCCCTGCACGGCGCGCTCCTCCGGCGAGAAACCGTCGG
>JADLCW010000362.1 GCA_020847015.1 Thermomicrobiales bacterium
CGATCACCACCGGCGACGACGACCCGTCCCGAAGCATGCTCGCGGCCACCACCGCCACCAGCCCCAGAATCGAGCCAACCGAAAGGTCGATGCCAGCGGTCAGAATGACGAAGGTCATCCCCACCGCCACGATGCCGATAATCGAAACCTGGCGCGCCACATTGATCAAGTTGCCGACTTGAAGGAAGTAGGGCGACAACACCGACGCCAACACGAACAGAACGACCAGCGCCACCCCGATGCCGGCGGTTTGCAGCACATTGCGAGACCCGCCGAAGAGACGACGCATCGTTCCTTCGAGCGGGGTGTCGGCGTCGCCGGCAATACCAGCCTGTGCTGGACTCATAGCGAACCTCCCGTCGCGAGCGTCATGATCTGCTCTTCGGTTGCCCCGGTTGGCAACTCGCCGGCGAGTCGCCCCTCATGCATGACCAGGATGCGATCGCACACGCCGATCACCTCCGGCAGTTCCGATGAGATCATCAGCACCGCGGCCCCACGGTCGGCGATATGGCGGATCAGACGGTAGATCTCGCGCTTGGCGCCCACGTCGACGCCACGGGTCGGTTCGTCGAGCAGTAGCACCTGAGCTTCGGTGTGCAGCCACTTGGCCAGCACCACCTTCTGCTGGTTGCCGCCGCTGAGCGCCCCGGCCGCGACATCTGGGCCGGCGGCGCGCACTTGCAATTGCTCGATCAGCGATCGCACGCGGCGTCGCTCGTCATCACGCCGAATGAAGATCAGACTCGCCAATTGCCGCAGACCCGCGAGTCCGATGTTCTCCCGCACCGATAGATTGAGAATCAACCCTTCGGCTTTGCGGTCCTCGGTGACGAACCCGATCCCGGACGCGATCGCGGCAGCGGGTGAGCCTGGCGGCACGACACGACCGCCGACAGCCACCTCGCCCTCGCGCGGGTCCGCCCCAAAAATGCAACGCGCCAGTTCGGTGCGCCCGGCTCCCCGCAACCCGGCCAGCCCGACGATCTCGCCGCGCCGCACACGCAGACTGATCGGTTCGAGCACACCCGCGCGGCGCACTTCCTCCACCCGCAGCAAGTCGCCATCCGGTTCGCCGAAGTGATCGACCAGCGCGCCTTCGAGTTCGCGCCCGACCATCCGACGCACCAATCCTGCCTGATTGAGTTGACCGATCGGCAGTGTTTCAACGACTCGGCCATCGCGCATCACAGTGACCGTATCCGCCAGGCGGAAGACCTCCTCCAACCGATGGGAGATGTAGATAATCGAGATGCCGCGTTCCCGCAGCCGGGCGAGCACGGTGAAAAGATGATCCAGATCGGCTCCGCCCAGCACCGCCGATGGTT
Source organism: Thermomicrobiales bacterium (assembly GCA_020847015.1). Taxonomy (GTDB): domain Bacteria; phylum Chloroflexota; class Chloroflexia; order Thermomicrobiales; family UBA6265; genus CADCWF01. The sequence goes on from JADLCW010000362.1 coordinate 1,329, forward strand.
CGTCCAGCACCAGCAGTTTCGGCTCGGCGGCCAGCGCTTTGGCGATCTCGACGAGTTGTTGTTGGGCGATGCTCAGCGATCCGGCGCGCGCGGCGAGCGGGATCTCGACCCCCAGTTCGCCAAGCGCGGCGCGCGCCTGGCGCTCCATCGCCACCCGGTCCACCACGCCGCCGTGATTGGGAAATCGACCGAGGAGAATGTTTTCCGCGACGGTCAATGCCGGAACCAGACTGAATTCCTGGTAGACGATGCCGATGCCGCGCGCTCGGGCATCCTGCGGCGAGCGAATCGATACGTGCTCGCCGTCGACGAGCACCTCGCCGGCATCCTTCTGAATTGCCCCGGAGAGCACTTTCATCAGCGTGCTTTTGCCGGCGCCGTTCTCACCGACGAGGGCATGAATTTCGCCGGCATGCGCGATGAGATCGACGCTGCCCAGCGCCTTGACGCCCGGGAATTGCTTGGAGATTGCACGCATTTCGAGCACAGGGCGCCGTACGTGGCCTTCGTCGCCCACGTTCCCCTCCTTAGCGCCCCGTGAACCGGGGCGCTCGCTTCTCGAGAAAGGCCCGCGTGCCTTCTCGCTGATCGGCGGTTGCGAACGTGCGGGCGACGTACTCCCGCTCGCGCCGCAACCCGGCGGCCAGATCGCCTTCGACCAGCCGCATCGCATCCTTGGCCAGCGCCAAGGCGATCGGAGCCAGCCCGGCGAGATGCGCCGCCAGTTCAGCGGCGGCTCGCGGCATATCGGCCGCCGGGACGACTCGCGTCACCAACCCGATCCGTTCGGCCTCGGTCGCATCGATGAGGCGACCGGTCAGAATCAGATCCCGCGCCCACCCCAGCCCAACCAGCAGCGGTAATCGCTGGGTCCCGCCCCACCCGGGGATGCTGCCCAGGGTGATCTCTGGCTGACCGAAATGAGCGGTGTCGGCGGCGATTCGGATGTCGCACGCCATCGCCAGTTCCAACCCGCCCCCCAGGGCGTACCCGTTGACTGCCGCCACGGTCGGTTTCGGCAAGTTGGCGATGCGATCGAACACGCGCTGCCCGAAGGTCATGAACTCCAGTGCGCCCTCGGAGCCGAGTCCGTCCAGTGCGCGGATATCCGCCCCGGCTGCGAACGCGCGGTCGCCGGAGCCGGTAATGACCACCGCGCGCACCCGGTCATCCGCCGCGATCCGGTCCAATGCCGCATCGAGTTCGACGAACGCCTGGCGATCGAGCGCGTTCAGCACTCGCTCGCGGTCGATCGCGATCGTCGCGACGCGGTCGTCGAATGCGAGCCGCACTGCGCTCATGCCTCTCGCCCCTCGGCGTTCCATGGCGCCCAGTCGGCCAACCCCATTGGTTCGTCGCGGAAGAACTCCGGGCGCATTTCCCGCAGCGTTGGCGCAACACGGAGCGAGCCTTGCGCCTGTGCGAGGATATCGGCGGCGAGATCGACACCCGGTGCGATCTCGGTCAGCACCAGCCCCGCATCGTCCAACTCGAACACAGCCCGCTCGGTGACGAACAACGCCGACCGACCGCGCGCCCGCGCCACCGCGGCGTTGAAGGTGATCTGGTTCACACGCTCGACGAGCTTGCGGTGCTTGCCTTCCGTGATGATGCGGATGCGACCGTTCTCCACCGCGACATCGAGACCGCCGCTGGTGAAGGTGCCGCAGAAGACGGCCTTGCGCGCGTTCTGCGACATGTTGATGAACCCGCCCGGTCCGATCAGCCGAC
>JADLCW010000363.1 GCA_020847015.1 Thermomicrobiales bacterium
CGGGTCGTCGATCGCCTGGAGGTCGATGGCCTCGGCCAGATCGAAGCGTCGCTGGTCGACGCCGCGAACCCAGTAGTGTTCGTCGCGCCGGCAGCGCTCGGTGTGGCCGGCGACGAGCTGCCGGACGCCCTCGGCGCAAGGCCTGGGTTTCTCGATGCCGCGGAGGCCATCCGCGCCGCCGCGGCCGAGGCAATGGGGATCGTCGCCGACCGCCGCCTGGCCCTGCACGAATCGCCGACGGTGCCGATCCTGGCGCTGGTGTCGGCGCCGCGGACTTATCAGGACCGATTTGGGCGGACGGTCGAGGCGGGCGAGATCGATCTGGTCGCGCGGGCCGTTATCAGCCAGCGCGCCCACCGCGCCTACCCCTTGACCGCGCTGATCTGCACGGCCGTCGCCGCCCGCATCCCGGGCACGCTGGTCAATCGGATCGCGCGGCCGGCTGCCGGGCCGGAGGTACGTGTCGGCCACGCGGCCGGCAGTGCGACCGCTGCCGCGGTGGTCCACGGCGCTGGGGCGGCCGCTCGGGTCGAGTCGGCGAGCATCGTCCGGACGGCCCGCCGCCTGCTCGAGGGCACCGTCTACGTCCAGCCCCGCGCCGCGGAGTCACGCGCATGAGCGACCGCCTCCCCTGCGTGCTGATGCGGGGTGGCACGAGCAAGGGCGTCTTCTTCCACGACCGCGACCTGCCGGCCGATCGGGGCGACCGGATCGCGGCGCTGCTGGCGCTGCTCGGCAGCCCGGACCCGGGGCAGATTGACGGGCTGGGCAGCGGCACCGTCACCACCAGCAAGGTGATGATCATCGCGCCCTCCAGGGACCCAGCCGCCGACGTCGAGTTCACGTTCTGTCAAATTGGAACGCGGGGAGCGACCGTCGAGTTCAGCGGGACCTGTGGGAACCTCTCCGCCGCGGTCGCTCCCTTCGCAATCGACGAAGGGCTCGTCCCCGCCGTCGAGCCAGTGACGGTCGTCCGGATGCTGAATGCCAACACTCGCAAACTCGTCGTCGCCGAGGTCCCGATCGAAAGCGGCAAGGCCGCTACGACCGGCGCCTATCGGATCGCCGGCGTTCCCGGCACCGGCGCCGAGATCCGGCTGCGCTACTTCGATCCGGCCGGCGCGATCACCGGCACGCTGCTTCCCACCGGCCAGCCGCAGGAGGTCGTGCAGCTTGGCGACCGCGCCGCTGTCCACGTCTCGATCGTCGACGCCGCGAACCCGTTCATCTTCGTGCGCGCCGAAGACGTTGGGCTGACCGGGACGGAGCGCCCGGCCGACCTGCGGGCCCGGCCCGAGGTGCTCGCGCTCGCCGAGGCGGCGCGCGGTTATGCGGCGGAGCGGCTCGGGCTGGCCGAGCACGCGGCCGACGCCTGGCGGACGACCCCGGACATCCCGAAGATGGCCTTCATCGCGCCGCCGAAGCGCTACGTCGCGCTCGATGGCCAGCCGATTGAGGCCGACGACTACGACGTCGCCGCCCGAATGATCGCGATTGGCGAGGCGATCCCGGCCTACGCGCTCTCCGGCGCGATCTGCACGGCCGTCGCCGCGCAGGTTGCCGGCAGCGTCGTCTGGGACGCGATCCCGGCTGACCGGCGTGGCCGCGCCCGCGTGCTGCTCGCTCATCCGAGCGGGGTCATGGACGGCGAAGCCGTCGTCGAGACCGGCCCGGCCGGCGGGCTCCTGGTCGAGAGCGTTTCGGTCGGTCGGACCGCTCGGCGGCTGATCGCCGGCGCGGCGCCACTCCCGCCCAACTGGCGCGAGCGCGGCACAGGCGCGACCGTCACCGTGTCGACGCGTGGGGGTGATTGAGCCATGCAGGTCTCACCAGTCGAACGTTGCCAGGGCCGGCCCCCACGGGGCCGCTCGCATCGCGCGCGGTGGCTGCGCCTGGGCAGCGCGCCGGTAGGGAGCTCGTCGTGAACGGCATTGGCGCGTCACCGGAACGAGTCGACGCGGTCGCGAAGGTGACCGGCCGGGCGGCCTACCTGGCCAACGCCAGGTTCGAGGGCGTCGTGCACGCCGGGATCGTGCGAAGCACGCGGCCGCACGCGGTGATCCGGCGGATCGCGACCGACGCCGCCCGTCAGGCCCCCGGCGTACTGGCCGTTGTCACCGGCGAGGACCTGACGCGGCTCATGCCAGAGCCCTACTGGGGACCAGCCGTCCTCGATCAAAGTGCGCTGGCGATTGGCCGAGTCCGCCATATCGGGGAGCCGGTCGCCGCCGTCGTCGCGGCGACACCCGAGCAGGCCGAGGCCGCGGCCGCGCTGGTGGACGTGGACTATGACGACCTGCCGGCGGTGTTCGATCCGAAGCAGGCGCTCGCGCCGGGAGCGCCGCTGATCCACGAGCAGGTCCGGCCCGCCCGCGCGTTCGAAGACCTCTCCGAGCTACGTCCGGCCGGCGGGACGAACGTCAACATCCACTACCGCCTGCGCCGGGGGGACGTGGACCAGGCGCTGGCGACGGCGGACGTTGTCGTCGAGGATACTTACGCTTACTCCCGCAATCAGTTCTGCGCCCTCGAGCCCCACCTCGCGATCGCGCAGGTTGACGCCGCCGGGGCCATCA
>JADLCW010000364.1 GCA_020847015.1 Thermomicrobiales bacterium
CGCGCAGCAGCTCGCCGGCGTTGAAGCAGGCCACCAGTTCCCGCACCGTCGCCGTCACCCCGGCCGCGGTCGCCGCATCGGTCGGCTCCCCGGCCGGAACGACATCACGCATCCGCGACGTGCCGGCGGTCGGCGTGGCGGCGGCGATAGCCGCTTCGATCTCGGCCAGGGGAACTGGCTCGACCCGGCAGAGCGCCGGCTCCGGCGCGTCGGGCGTGGGAACCGGGGTGGTCCCGGCGGCCAGCGCCGAAACCGCACCGGCGGTCAACAGCGCCGCGGCCAACACCGCGGCGACGAGGCGCGTTTCGCCCCGGCCGCGGTGCGCCGTTCCGATGGCGCTCCCCCCGCCGATCATGCCTGGGTGAGCGCCTTCTTGGAGGCCAACAGCAGCTTGCCGCGCTGCTGCTGCAATTCCTGGATACGCTCCGGGGTGTAGTCGAACAGTCCGCCCTGCGTCTTGATGCCCAGCTTGCCCGCGGCCACCTTGTCGGCCACCGTGGCGCTGACACCCGTCTCGCAGCTCAGATCCGGGTTCAGATAGGCGGCGACGCTGGTGTAGATGTCCAACCCCGCCACATCCAGCAATTCCAGCGGACCGATCACCGCCAGCTTGTAGCCGATGCCCCATTTCGCGATGGTGTCGATCGCTTCGGCGCTGGCGACCCCCTCATCCAGCAGGTGCAGCGCCTCGCGCATGATTGCATAGAGGATGCGGTTCTCCACGAACCCCGGCACATCCTTGTCGACCACCGCCGGGATCATGCCGAGCCGCTCCACCACCTGCTTGGTCGTCTCGGTGGTGGCGTCGTCGGTTTGGCGCCCGCGAATCACCTCGATCACCGGGATCAGGTGCGGCGGATTGGACCAGTGCATGCCGATGACCCGATTCGGCCGCTGGCACACCTCGGCCAGGGTGGTGATCGGGATGCCGGAGGTGTTGGAGGCGATGATGACCTCGTCGCTCACCAGCGGCTCGACCTGCTTGAACACCGCCTGTTTGATCTCCAGCTTCTCCGGCACCGTCTCGGCCACGAAGTCGACCCCGGCGAGCGCCTCATTCAGATCGAGGGTGTAGGTCAGATTGGCCCGCGCCGTTTCGGCGTCGGCCTCGGTCATGAAGCCGCCGCCAATCAGCGTCTTGCAGACGAATGCAAAGGCGTCTTTGGCCTTTTCCAGTTGCTCCGCCTGCACGTCGTAGAGGCGAGTCTGGAATCCGTGGCGGGCGAAGGTGGCGGCGATCCCCGACCCCATCGTGCCGGATCCCATCACCGCGACGGTTTGCCTCGTGTCCCCTGTCATGCGAGTCTCCATCCGCACCGAATCGATCGCGCCGAACCCGCCGGCGCTAGTGCATGCTGATGCCGCCCCCAATGTTGATCGCCGCTCCGTTGACGAACGCGGCGTCGTCGGAGACGAGGAAAACGATCAACCCGTTGACATCCTCGGGTGTCTCGAAGCGGCCGATCGGGGTGTGGCCGACCACATAGTCGAAGTGCGCCTGCTGGAAGGCCGCCCGCGTGCCGGGGGTGTCGAGCAAGGTCGGCGTGACGTAGACGCTGGTGATGCCGCGCGGCCCCAGTTCGCTGGCGATGGCGCGGGTGAATCCGAGCACCGCCGCTTTGCTGGACACGTAGTGGGCCATGCCGGGCGTGCCCATCCAGACCGTGTCGGAGCCGATGTTGACGATCTTGCCCCGGCCTTGCTTCGTCATCGCCGGCTCGACCGCCTTGGTCGCCAGGAACACGCCTTCGGTGTTGACTCGGAACCGCTGCCGCCAGTCGTCCAGCGTCAACTCGTCCCATGGCTTGCCGGTGAACAGCCCGGCGTTGTTGACCAGCGCATCGATGCGGCCGAACGCGTCCAGCGCCGCCTGCGCCATGGCCCGGGTCGACTCCTCCGAGGTGATGTCGGTCCGGACGTAGATCGCCCGCTCCGGTCCCCCCAGTTCTGCGGCGAGCGCAGCGCCGTCGGCGATATCGGCGATGACGACCTTCGCCCCCTCGTCGGCCAACCGCCGCGCCAGCGACGACCCCATCTCGCCCGCGCCGCCGGTGATGACGACGACCTTGTCCTCGACGCTGATAGCCACCTGGTGCTCCTCCTCGGCGCAAGCGCCCGCGCACGCCGGCGTCGCCGGGCGCATTCGTCATCGAGCGGCCCCATCAGGCCGGGCCGCCGCGTGTCTCCGATGTCGCAACCCGCCGCTCAGGCGGTCGCCTCGTCGTCCCAGTCCGCCAGCGCCGCCATCGCCGCGCCAACCCCTGCTCCCAGTTGAACCGGGTAGTCGAGATCGGCCAGCGCTCGCTCCAGAATCGCCAATTGCGCGGCCAGCGCGGTCGGGTGCGCCTGCGCCGGACCCATGTGGCCGAGTCGGAACAATTGCCCCTTCAACTCGCCGTAGCCGGGGGAGATCATGACGCCGTAGCGACGGCGCATGATGCCGCGCAGCGCCTCGTCATCTACGCCCGGCGGGGTGCGAATGGCCGTGGCGCAGGAAGCCGCGATCTCCTCGCGCGCCGCCCACAATTCCAGACCGAGCGCCTTCACCCCCGCTCGACACGCGGCGGCGATCGTCTGATGACGGTCGACGAAGCGCTCCATGCCCGTCTCCAGCGCCTGCGCCAACACCGATTCCAGCGCGTAGATCTCGCTGACCGACGGGGTGTACGGGAAGCGGCGCTCCTCCAGCCAGGCGGTTTTCCAATCCAGAATGGACAGGAAACTGCCGCGCAGGGGAGCCGGCCGCTTCGCCTCCATGACCTGCCACGCCTCCGGGCTGATCGCCATCAGCGACAACCCCGGCGTGCCCCCCAGACACTTCTGCGGCCCGGCCACCGCCACATCCATGCCCCACGCTTCGGGACTGAGCAGTTCGCCGCCCAACCCGGACACAGTGTCCACCAGCGTGATCACCCCGAATTCGCGGGCGATGCGGCCGATCTCGCGCACGGGATTGTGGGTGCCGGACGGGGTTTCGGAGTGAACCACCGAGAGAAAGCGGATGTCTGGATTGGCGGCCAGGGTTTTCCGCACATCCTCGGGATCGATCGCCTCGTTGTAGGGCACGGCCAGCTCGACCGTCTCGCCCCCGTACTTGCGGATGAAATCCTCGAACCACTTGCCGAACACGCCGGAGACGAGGTTGAGCACCTTGTCGCCCGGCGAAATGAGACTGGCCGCGGCCGCTTCCAGCCCGAGGATGGCCTCCCCCTGCATGATGACCACGTCGTAGCGCGTGCGGAACACCTGTTGCAACTGATCGCTGACGCGGGCGAACAGGTCGATGAACGCGGGGTCGTAGTGGTAGAGGATCGGTCGGGCCTGATCGCGCAGCGTACGCGGCATCACCTGAACCGGGCCGGCCGCCATGTTCAGCCGCGGCATCTGGATGGTCATACTGGGTCTCCTCATGAGCGCGGCTGGCCGCGGCCCAGAGCGGCTCCTCTCCCTGAGAAGAGGAGCCGTCCGATCAGAGTGGCGCTCTGGCTACTTCTTGAACAGCTCGTCCAGCCGAGCCTTCATTTTGCCGGCGTCGGAAATCGCGGAAACCGTGATCTTGCTGTCCACGATGTCCTGCTGCGC
>JADLCW010000365.1 GCA_020847015.1 Thermomicrobiales bacterium
CGGCGGTGGCGGTGGTGGTGGAGGCGGTCATGAGGCAGCCCTTGTGCGGATGAACGAATGGACGTTCGCGCCAATCGGGGTCGGGGCCGGTTCCGGCTTGCATTCCATCCACGCGCGGAGCGCCGGAAGGGGCGTCACGTAGAACCGGCCCACCTTGTGACCGGGCAGCGACCCGGCGACGATCTGCTCGCGGATGCGTTCGACCGAGATGACCATGCCCCGTTCGGAGAGAAACGCCTTCACCTCGTCAGGGGTCAACAACGCTTCGGGGTGGGTCATTAGGCGGCCTTCGCAATCTCTGGGTTTTCCCAGGCTACCCGGAGCAAGTGACGAATGAGGCGACTCACGTTCTCGCCGTGGTACAGACGGGCGAGCTCGTCCGCGATCTCCTTGTCATCCGGCTCGAGCGAAACGCCCGTCCGAGTGACGCCCTCTTTGCGTTCTTCCCGATCGGGGATTGGAACAATCGGTGCGGCCATGGCGTCTCCTGTGGTGTCGTGTAACGTAGCACGGATAGTACCATGACACAACACACCGTGTCAAGCGTGTTACCACGAATTACTCTTGACGCCATCATGGTGATGTCGGAGACGCTTGGGGAGTTTGTTCGGCGGGAGCGCGAACGGCGGGGAATGACCCTGACCGCACTTGCTGATGCCGCCGAACTGTCGAAAAGCGAACTCAGCGCCTTGGAACGCGGGAAGATTGCGCTACCCGGCGCGGCAAAGCGCCGTCGGTTAGCCGCGGCGCTTGGGGTGAGTCACCTGGATTTACTGGTGGCCGCTGGGGAGATCACGCGGGATGAAATCGAACCGTTAGGGGTGCGCGGTACGGTTGAGCCTGACCCCGTGCGCGCTGAGCTAATCGCCAGTCTCAACCGCTTGCCACTCACGGGAGACCGTCCAGCCGCGATCCGTGGCCTGATCGATGTCTATGCCGACATCGATCGGCGAACGGCTGAGGCCCGCGAGTCGGTCGATACTCAGGGCAACGGTGGCGACATCACCGGGATCGACTGACTCCATGAATGGCTTCCCGTTGATGAGGATCACCGCCCGCTCATTGATGATGTACAGCACGAGCGTCACCCGGCCCATCTCCGTCAACCCTAACGTCCCGCCGCGCACGTACCCGCCTCCCGTGAGAAAGAGGTGTCGGTTCTCATGCGTCGGCATTGACGGCTCCTTGAAGTTGTTGCCAGTGGAACTTGTGAGCGCCCATCGTAGCGGACACAACAGATCGTATCAACGGGACCTGTTAACGATTTCGGTAGCCCGTTCGTCCGTGTGCCAATGAGACAAAAGGATAAGGCGCTTCTGCGCTCTGTCCCTTCAGGGCCTCGACGCTTTCGCGTTCGGTGGGATGCACGCATGATAGCGAACATGTGTTCTGAATGCAAAGGGGGTCGCGGTCGTGCGTCATGGCTGGATTGATGAGCGACCTGGGAAACGCGGCGTCACCTTCCGGGTGAACTACTTCGCCCCGGATGCGCACGGCGTCGAGGTTCGCTGCTCCAAATCGTTCAGCGCCCGTGCCTATGGCGGCGCGCGCAAAGCGGAGACGGCGGCGAAGGCGTTCCTGGCCGAACACGTCACCAAGGTCCGCGATGGCTCATTCGTCGCGCCGTCGAGCGAGACGGTCCGCGATCTGATCGACCGCTGGCTGCGCACGAAACGCGGGGATCTGAAACACGGATCGATCCTGAACTACGAACAGGCGCTCGCGCACCTGCCGCCATCCCTCGCCACCATGCGGGCACAGGATGCCCGCCCCGCCCAATTCCACGATCTCTACAACGAGCTCAAAGAGCAGGGGCTGACGGCGACGGTCAAGCAGTTGCACACGATCATCAACGCCGCCTACGGACTCGCGACCCGGCTCGGGTTGGTGCTCGCCAACCCGGTCGCGCACGTCCGCCCGAACGTGACGCGCCGCCGCGAGATCATCTACTGGACGCCGGAGGAGACCGCGCGCTTCCTGGTCGCCGCCGAGGGCGATCCGTTCGCCGCGGCCTGGTGGCTGCTGGCCCTGACCGGGATGCGCGTCGGTGAATGCTTCGCCCTCACCTGGGAGGATATCGACCTGACGCGGGGCACGGTCGCGATCACCAAAACCATCACCCGCGATCCGAAAGGAAAATGGATCGTCGGCGCGACCCCGAAAACGCAGAACAGCCGGCGGACGATCCCGCTGCCCCCCTCCTGCCTCGACCCGTTGCGACGCCACCGGAGCGAGCAGGCCGCACGGCGGCTGGCCTCGCCGGTCTGGGACACCACCTCGGGGAACCTCGTCTTCGAGCGCGGCGCGGGGGAGCTCACCGGACAACGCGTGTACACGCCCCGCTTCGCCGCCATCGTCGCCCGCACCGGTCTGCGCAGGATTACGCCCCACGGGCTACGGCACTCGTTCGCGACCGCGATGCTCTTAGCGAATGTGCATCCGTCCGTGGTCGCGGAGATTCTGGGGGATACCGTGACGACCGTCCTGAGCGTCTACAGCCACGTCACCGAGGGGTCCAAGTCCGGCGCGATCACCCATCACGACGACGCCATCGCGGGCCTTGTGCGGCGTCTCGCGACCGGTTGAGCCACGCCCACCACCCAGGACGCACCCAAAACAGCCCGATCGCCCGCCAAACCCACCCCTGCCAGGCACGAATGGATGCAACAACATCCTAACTGGCGAATGTTATCGCATCACGATACGGCACTCCACGACACGCCATCACACGTCATGATCGTAGCTACATCCGCGTCGAGTCATGAGCCACACGCCGTCACATTCCGTGGCAATGGCGACCCATTGCACCCAAAAATCCACCACGCCGCCCGCAGCCTACGACTGTCCCCGCCTCACCGCCTGCCGCCACGGGCAGGACACGCGACGAGGGCACCGTTGCCGACGCCCCCGTCTCGCGAGCCGCCTGTGCGACTCCGGGGGGAGTGTAGCGCGTTAGGTATCTACTCGACTCATCGCAACC
>JADLCW010000366.1 GCA_020847015.1 Thermomicrobiales bacterium
AAGATGCGGGCCGTTTTGTTTTCTGGCTTATAAACGTTGCGCAGACGATGCGCTTCGTCGATAACCACCAAGTCCCACGGCACGGACTGCACATCCTTGGCTTTGCCCGCCGCAAACTGATAGGAGCAGATGAGTACCGATGCCCCATTGCCTGCGAGGTCGAACGGGTTTGTGGCTCCGTTTTTGAGGGCTTGCCGGTAGGATTTGGCTTCAAGAAGGCTCGCCGCGATCCCGAATTTGTCTGCCAACTCCTGATGCCACTGTTTGCGCAGATTGGCCGGGGTGATGACGAGCACCCGTCGCCGCCGCTCGGCCCACTTCTGGGCGATGACCAGTCCCGCTTCGATCGTTTTCCCCAACCCGACCTCGTCGGCCAGCAGCGCGCCGGAAGCCAGCGGCGAGCGAAAGGCGAACAACGCGGCGTCGATCTGGTGCGGGTTGAGATCCACCTGGGCGTCGATCAGCGCGCCGGTCAGCTTCGCCACGTCGTCATCGGCGTGGCGGCGGGTCAGCTCGTGCGCGAAATAGCTGGCGTGGTAGTCGGTCAGCGGCACGGGGAACATCCATCGGCGGTCATTCGGCGGGCGCATCTGCCGAGGATGGTACCGGGTCCGGCGTCACTCGTCACGAGTCAGCAGCGGCAAACGACCATCCGCGACGTCGCGGCGGTCTGCGTCGCGCGGCTACGCCTCCAACCAGTCCCAAAACCGCTCGTGCATCGCCCGGTAGGCCGCCAGCATCCCCGGCGGGTCCAAACGGCGCAGCAGCGCCCGCGCCTCGGCCGCTTCGTCGCGGCGCTGTGGATAGTCGGTTCCCGCCAGAAACGCGGTCAGCAACCGGGTCCAGAGCGCGGAGAAGCGCCCCACCATGCCGGAGAGGCGCGGCCGGTCCAGCTCGGCGAGCCCGGGCGGCGGCCAGTCGCCCAGCCGCGCCGGCGGCCAGGCGGCCGGATCGAACCCCGGCCCATCGACCCCGCCGACGACCTCGCCCTCCGGAAACCCCAGCACGACTGCACGGGTCGGACCGTACAACCCGGGGCGATGCGCGTCGTCCATCGCGCGCACCGCGAAGTGCACCGCCACCCGCCCCGGATACCCCGCCGCCGGAACCGGAAAGCGGGGCAGCGCACCAGGGTGCCCCGGCTCGTGCTCCTGCGCCCACGCCGCGGCCCGCTGCAGGGTCTGGTCGAGGGCGGCTCCGGGTTGCGCGAACGGGTCCGGCTCATGTCCGAAAAAGGAGCCGATGGCGAAGCGCACCACCACCGTCTCGCCGGCCGGAGCGCGCGCCGTCAAATGATCTTCCGGCCCCTCCTTGCCGATCATCAGGGTTTGCCCGGTCGCCCGCCACGCGCCGGAGGAGGCCGGGTAGGCCGCCAGATAGGCGTGCTCCTCGGCGACGCTGTCCACCCGCACCGCCGGCGTGGCGCGCAGCGGGAAGGGCGATGCGCGGTTGTCGCTCGGCTCAGCCATGGGCGTCCCCCGCCGCGTCCGGGTCTTGTTGGGCGCGTCGGTTCGCCGCCCCGATGCGCGCCAGGGCATCGAGCTGGGCGGCGAACTGCGCGGCGTCCGGGATGTCGAGGCGGGTGCGCATCTCCCGGCTGAGGCGAACCATGCCGGCCGCCGGATCGTACAGGAAACCCCACCGCTGGGTGTTCGCCTGCGGCACCGCCGCGGCCAGCGCGGCGAAGTCGAGCCCCAACCGCTCGCGCAGCGCCGCATCCCCCTCGAAGACGCGGTTCGGTTCCGCCTGCCCCTTCACCGGCAGGTTGGACCACTCCCACGCGCGCCCGCCGACCGCGTCCACCAGTTCGACATGGAACAACCGGCCAAACCCGCCGGGCGCGTTGGCCACCCGCGCGATGGCGATCTGCCCGTCGTGATGCCCGCGCACCGTCGCCTCGTCGACATCCGCCTCGCCCGCGACGACGGCCGCCAACGGCTCCAGCCGCTGCCGCAGATCCGTTTTGCCCCGCCGGTTGAACGCGGCGGCCAGATAGGCGGTGCCCGCCAGCGCCAGCCCGACGACCAGACACATGGCCAGTCCGAATTGCAGATAAACCGGGTTCACGGGCGGCGGGTTCCTCCGGACGCAGGCGAGGCGTCGCGCGGTCGAGCGGTCGTGGCGCGGACCCGCCAAACGGAGCGATCCGCGCCGCGCGGTCCGCGCCCCATCACGCCAGCCCGCGATGGGTGAAGCATGCCATCTCGCGGCGGTCGCCGTCGCGCCCGGCCGGTCCGCGCGGCCCCGCCCGCGCCGGTCCCCCTACAATACGTGTCGCGTGTCTACGGGAGAGGGTCGGAACGATGCGGCGCGGCGTGGCCGAGCGGCTGGGGTTGAGCCGCGAAATTTCCTACGTCTTCTGGGCGATGATCGGCATCGAAGCCGCCTATGGAGCCTACGGCGGCATCTGGCCGCTGTGGATCGAGGCGCTGGGCGCGCCGGTTTCGATCGTCGGATTGGTGCTCGGCTCGGCCGGCATCTTTCGCCTGCTGGTGCTCGCCCCGTCGGCCACCCTCACCGAGCGCTTCGATCCGCGCACGCTCATGCTGGTGTCCCGCTGCGTCGCCGCGGTCGGGTTGCTGGGCGCGGCGCTGGCCACCCACTGGACCCAACTCTGGGTGATGGTGATCGCCACCGCGATCGGCGAAATCGTCTTCCCGCTCAGCCAGAACTATCTCGCCGCCCGCGCCGGGGACCACCGGGTGCGCGCCTTCACCCTCGTGTTCAACGTCGGTCCCGCCGTCGCCTTCGCGCTGTCGCCGCTGGCGGCCGGCGCGCTGATCGCCCAATACGGGATGCGCGCCGCCTTCTTTCTCGCGCTGGCGTTCTCACTCTTCTCGATCGGCTATTTCACCCGGTTCTCGCGCCGACCGCCGCGCACCCCGCACGCCGCGCGAGAAAGCTCGACCTACCGCGAGGCGTTTCGCGAACCGGGCGTGCGACTGCTGCTGACCCTCCAGTTCGCCACCATCTTCGCGCTGGCGCTGGGCATCTCGCTGCTGCCCAACTTCCTCAGCGATCAACGCGGCATCCCCGCCGCCGTCGTCGCGATTCTGGGCGGCATCGGCTCCACCGGCTCCGTAGTGTTCGGGCTGGCGGTGGCCCGCAGCGGCCGGTTGCAGCGCTTCCCCCTCTACGGGGTCATCTTCGCCAGCATCGCGGCGATCGTCACCCTGGCGGTGTGCGCCGCGGTCCACTGGACGCCGGCCATCGTGGTCGCCTTCCTCGGCCGCGGCGGACTCTGGTCGGCGTGGGGATTGTTCATCGCCGCCCTGGGCGACATCGTCACCGTCGAGCGCCATCGCCAGCGCGTGTTCACCCTCAGCGAGATGATCGGCGGCACCGCCTTCTTCTCGGCCCCCATGCTGGCCGGGCTGCTCTACTCGGTGCGCCCGGTCGCCCCGCTGCTGGTTTCCATCGCCCTGGCGGTGGCGTTGCTGCCGGTGCTGGTGGTCGGCCAGCGCCGGCTGAGCGCCGCGCATGCCGCGCGGGAGCGCCACGCCGACGAGGCGTCGCGCAACCGAGCCGTCGCCGCGCTGAGCGATCGGCCGCCGCCTGTCGCCGGCGACGCCTGACCCCGCCACGGCGCGCGGCGCATGCTACGCTTGGTCTGTTTGACGATGTGGCAGCTATGGAGGACGCCTGCGATGGCGGTCGAACCGCTGATTTTTGAACTGGGCAAATCGGGGCGGCGCGGCGTCCGCTTTCCGGCGCCGGATGTGCCGGAGACGCCGCTGCCGACGGCGCTGCTGCGCGACGATCTGGCGTGGCCCGAGGTGAGCGAGATCGACGTGATCCGCCACTACACGCGGCTGAGCCAGAAGAACCACGCCGTCGACACCGGCTTCTACCCGCTCGGCTCCTGCACCATGAAGTACAACCCCAAGATCAACGAAGCGGTGGCTCGCCTACCCGGTTTCGCCGACATCCACCCCATGCAGGACGCGCGCACCGTGCAGGGCGCGCTGGAACTGATGTGGGAACTGCAGCAGATGCTCGGAGAAATCTCCGGCTTCGCCGCCGTCACCTTGCAACCAGCCGCCGGCGCGCAAGGCGAACTGACCGGGGTCAGCATCATCCGCGCGTATCATGCGGCGCGCGGCGACCACGCGCGGCGGAAAATCCTCGTGCCCGACACCGCCCACGGCACCAACCCGGCCACGGCGATCATGGCCGGCTTCGAGGTGGTGACCATCCCCTCCGATGCGCGCGGCAACTGCGATCTGGACGCGCTGCGCGCGGCGATGGGACCGGACGTGGCCGGGTTGATGATCACCAATCCCAACACGCTGGGGTTGTGGGACGAGCACATCACCGAGATCGTCGCGCTCGTTCACGCGGCGGGCGGGCTCGTCTACAACGACGGAGCCAATTTCAACGCCATTCTCGGCATCGCCCGCCCCGGCGATCTCGACATCGACGTGATGCACTTCAACTTGCACAAAACCTTCTCCACCCCCCACGGCGGCGGCGGGCCGGGTTCGGGACCGGTGGGCGTGCGCGCCGAACTGGCCGAGTTCCTGCCGCACCCGCTGGTGCGCCGCGTCGCGGAGTCCGACGGCGG
>JADLCW010000367.1 GCA_020847015.1 Thermomicrobiales bacterium
ATCGTCATCGTCCACGTCAGCGGCGGGCGCGTGTTTTCTCGCTTCGGAGACGCCGCGCCTCACGTGACTCCGGCGACCGCCGCGTTGATTTGCGGCTGCGCTCGTCACCGACGAATCTCGTTCGTCGCCGGACGCGGGCGCCGTAATGCGGCGCGCCGAACTGGTCGAACGTGACGTGGTGCTCGCCGACGCCCACGATCTCCTCGCCGGGAGCAACACCCACGCCGCGCCATCGCGGGTCGCATCGAGGCCCCCTTACCGGGCTGGAATCCGGTCAGGTCGCCGGACGACCTCCGTCTCGCGGTATTGATGAGCCCAAGCGGGTAGTCATCCACGACGCCGCCAGCGGCCGTCGGGGCCTGGACGCCGGCGACTTCCTTTCCGGGGTCGTCGCCAAGTCGCTCGCAGCTGACGCCGATCGCATTCGCCGCCGATCCGCGTGTGCCCGCAGAGCGCATCGACCTTCTCCCCCACCCCGCGATGATCGAGATCCGCTTCCCCTGCGACACACGGGGAGCGGCTGGCGCCCCCAGTGGAATCCGACCCGGAGGCTGGCTCGCGCGGCTGCGGCGGCCGCCATCAGCATGGTGCTCGACAGCGCGGCCACGCCTGCCGGCTCATGAACCGGTAGCGCCGGTGATTGACCGTAGTCCAAAGGGTTCGTATGATCGAAGCGACCCGGAGGCACAGGAAGCGCCGGCGCGTTTCACCCGGCTGTGCTCGACGGTCGACCAACCGCCCTGCATCGGGAGAGAGGAGGGAACAGCTCCGCTCGGCTTGGCGCGCCGCATCGCGCTGTCTACGCGGCGGCGCCAGCAGGACGGCAATGTCGCCGTCCGTTCGAGGAGGAAGCGATGAAGCGCACCTTGTTCTCGGTCGCGGCGGCGGCCTTGATGGTGCTGCCGGGCGTCGCGATGTCGGGCGCAAACCGGGCCATGGCGCAGGATGCCAGCCCGGCTGCGGTCAACACCGAGATTTCCGGAACCATCGATGTCGGCATGGTGGGCAACCCGCAGATGGTCGCTCTCCAGGATATGGTCAACGCCGGCGAATTCAACAAGATCTATCCCAATATCAAAGTCAATCTGACCGTGCTGCCGGAAAATGAGATCCGGCAGACTATCACGCAGGATGTCACGACCCAGGCCGGCCAGTTCGACGTCTTCACGATCAGCCCCTTCGAAGTGCCGATGTGGGCCGAGCAGGGATGGTTGAACGAGGTCGGCGCCGAAGTGTCTCAGGATCCGGTCTACGACCTGGACGACATCTTCACGTCGATGAAGGACGGTCTCAGCTACAACGACGGGTTGTATGCGCTACCGTTCTACGGCGAAAGCTCGATGGTCTTCTATCGCACCGACCTCTTCGAGCAAGCCGGGCTGGTTATGCCCGAGCGGCCTACCTGGGACCAGATGGCGGAGTTCGCCCAGAAGCTGAACGACCCCGACCAAGTCTATGGCGCCTGCCTGCGCGGCTTGCCCGGCTGGGGCGAGCAACTGGCTCCGCTGACGACGGTGATCAACACCTTCGGCGGTCGCTGGTACGATATGGACTGGGTCGCCCAGCTTGACGCACCGGCGTCGGCCGAGGCGATCTCGTTCTACATCAACCTGCTGCGCGACTACGGACCTCCGGGATCCGAGCAGAACGGCTTTACCGAAAACGAAACCCTCTTCGTGCAGGGCAAGTGCGGTTGGTGGTACGACGCCACCTCTGCCGCGGAACTGCTGACCGACCCGAAGGAGAACCCGAACGGCTTCGACAAGGTCGGGTTCGCCTACGCCCCCTCCAAGGTGCTCGACACCGGGAGTTGGCTGTGGAGCTGGAGCTTCGCGAACGCCGCCAACTCGGACGCCCCGGAAGCGTCGCTGGCGTTCATGAAGTGGGCCACTTCCAAGGAGTATGTCCAGGCGGTCGTGGCCAAGGAAGGCGGCTGGGGCCGTGCTCCGACCGGCGCTCGCCACTCGACCTACGCGGACCCAAGCTATCTCGAGCGGGCCGGCGCCTTCGCCGACATCGTGCTTAACGCGATCGAGGAAGCGCATCCGAACACGCCCACCGCCGAACCGGTGCCCTACACCGGCGGTCAGTTCGTCCGCATCCCCGAGTTCCAGCAGCTCGGCAACGATGTGAGTCAGGAGTTCGCGGCCGCCATCGTCGGCGCGCAAACCATCGACGAGGCGATCGCCAAGGCGAACGACCTCGCCAACCAGGTCGCGATCGACGGCGGCTATCAGACCTGAGTTTTCGCGCGACCCGAGCGCTGCGCGGCGCTGGCGGGTCTTCGCCGGGGCGGAGCGCCTTCACGGACGCTCCGCCCCGTCATCATCGGCATCGTCGGGTGAGATCGTAAGCGCCGGAGGAACGATGGCGATCGCCGAATCACGCACCGCCACGGCCGACATCGCCGTGGCCGCTCCCGCAGCGCAGCCGCGGCGTCCCCGCCGCGGTTGGCCGCTGATCTGGCCCGCGCTCATCTACGCGCTGATCGTCACCCAGATTCCGTTCTTGCTGACGATCTGGTACAGCTTCCAGCGTTGGAATCTAAATCGTCCCAAGCAGCGCGGATTTATCGGGTTCGACAATTACAAGGTGCTGCTGACGCGCGACCCGTCGTTCTGGCCTGCAATGCTCAATACGTTGATCATCGTGGTCGGTTCGGTCGTGCTGGCGCTGGCGCTGGGGATGCTCTTCGCCGAACTGGTCAACCACCCCTTCCCCGGTCGCGGCATCGTGCGCACGATGTTCATCACCCCGTTCCTGATCATGCCCACGGTCGCGGCGCTGACCTGGAAAAACCAGATGCTCAACCCCAACTTCGGGGTGCTGGACTGGTTCCTCAGCACGGCGCTGCCCGGCACGTTTGCCCCCAACTGGCTGGGCGAGTGGCCCAAGTTCTCGGTCATGCTCGTGTTCATCTGGCGCTGGGCGCCGTTCATGATGCTGATTTTGCTCGCCGGCATGCAGTCGATCTCGGAAGAGGTGCGCGAGGCGGCTCGCGTCGATGGAGCCAGCGGCTGGCAGGAATTCCGCGACATCACGCTGCCTCACATGAATCGCTTCATCCAGCTCGGGGCGCTGCTGGGCACCGTCTTCATCGTCAACGAGATCGACCCGATCTACATTCTGACGCGCGGCGGTCCGGGCGACGTCACCACGACCCTGCCTTATCTCGTCTACAAGAAGGCGCGCGAAGCGTTCAACGTCGGCATGGGGGCGGCGCTCGGGGTGATCGTCGTCATCCTCGCCAACATCGTGATCGCCTTGCTCCTGCGCGCGTTGAATCGCATCCTGCAGCAGGAGGATTGACCGTGGTCGCCGCCGCAGCTCCGCGCCGCCGGCGCGGACACGCCCCCGGACAACAGCACAAGTCGATCTGGTGGGCATTGGTCGCCTGGATCATCGGTCTCATCTTCTTTTTCCCGGTGCTGTACATGGTGCTCACCGGGTTCAAGACCGAGAATGCCGCTGTCGAACTACCACCCAAGCTGATTTTCATGCCCACGCTGGAGAACTACCGGTCCATTTTTTCGATCAACTTCTGGCCGTTCTTTCAGAATTCGCTTATCGTTTCGCTCGTTTCCACCGCCATCGTGATGGTGTTGGCAATCCCGTGCGCCTATGCGATGGCGATCGAGCGGCCGCCGGGATGGAAGAATGTGCTGTTCTTTTTCATCTCGACCCGGTTTCTGCCGCCGGCCGGCATCATCGTGCCGCTCTATATCCTCTTCAGTCCCACCGGCGATCCCGAACTCCCCTTCGGTGGATTGAATCTGCTCAATACTCCGCAAGGGCTGATCATCCTCTACGTCGCCATGAATCTACCCATCGCCATCTGGATGCTGCGTTCGTTCTTCGAGGAGGTGCCGCGCGACGTAATCGACGCGGCCCGGGTGGACGGCGCCCCGACCTGGCGGGAAATCGTGGAGATCGTCGTGCCGATGGTGATGCCGGGAGTAGTGGCGACCGTGTTCCTGGCGATCATCTTCGCCTGGAACGAGTTCTTTTTCGCGTTCAACCTCGCCTCCATCGGCACCTCAACCGTGCCGATCTTCATGTTACGGTTCGTTACGGCGGAAGGTCTCTTCTGGGCCAAGCTGGCCGCCTCCAGCACGATGGCGGTGCTGCCCATCGTGCTGCTCGGTTGGGCCGTCCAGAAGCAACTGGTGCGCGGGTTGTCCATGGGCGCCGTCAAGTAGCGCCGCCCCGTGCAAAATCCACCACGAGAGGAGCATTCGGCCATGCGCGCGGTCGTCGTCGAAAAACCGGGAACCGTCGTCATCAAGGAGATGGAGAAGCCAAAAGCCGGCCCCGGACAGGTCGTCATTCAGGTCGGAGCCTGCGGCATTTGCGGCACCGACGTGCATGTCATCGAGGGTGAATTTCCCCCGGCCGTCTATCCCGTCGTCATCGGCCACGAGTTCGGCGGCGAAGTCGTCGAGGTTGGCGAAGGAGTGACCGGGGTCGCGGTCGGCGATCGCGTCGGGGTCGATCCCACGCTCAATTGCGGAGCCTGCTACTTCTGTCAGCGCGGCATGGGCAACTTGTGCGAGCAGTGGAACGGCATTGGCGTCGGCGACTACCCCGGTGGCGGGTTCGCCGAATATATCGCCGTGCCGGCCGGCAACATCCATCCACTGCCGGAGGGCATGTCGTGGCAGGCTGCGGCGCTGATCGAACCGGTCTCCTGCGTCGTACGCGGGTTTCACCGACTGCAGCCGCTGGTCGGTGAAAGCTACGTGGTTTACGGAGCCGGTCCGATGGGGTTGCTCAACGCGCAGGTGGCTCGCTTCAACGGAGCCAGCCTGGTGGCCATGATCGACATCAACCCCAGCCGGCTGGAGCGCGCCCGCGACGTGTTCGGATTCGCGCACGTCGCCGCCTCGCTGGAAGAACTGCGCGACATTGCGCCGCGGGGGTTCGACAACGTGATCGAAGCCACCGGCGTCACGAAAGTGGCGGAGCGCGCCATCGACGGCGTCAAGCGCGGCGGCAAGCTGCTGCTGTTCGGCGTGTGCCCGCCGGGCGAAACGGCTTCCTATGATGCGTTCAAGATCTACAACGAGGAAATCACCATTATGGGCACCATGGCGGTGCTCAATTCGTATGGCCCAGCCATCGACATCCTCGCCGCCGGAGCCATCGACACCGAGCAGATGGTGACCCACACGTTCCCCATCGATCAATTCAACGCGGCGATGGATGTGGTCCGCTCCGGCAAGGGTCTGAAGGTGCAGGTCGGCGGCCCCGCCAGTTGAACTCGGCGGGCGATTCGGCTGCCGCTACAGGAACAGCAGCATCGCCCCGGCCAGGAAGGGCACCAGCACGACCGCTCCGCGCAGCAGATCGCGCGGGGCGCGCCGTGTGAAGCGCGCGCCCAGGAACGCGCCTGACGCGAGACCCAGGGTGGCCCCGACCAGATGCGGCGCCGAAACCGAACCGGCTTGCGCGAGCGCCAGGGACCCGGTGGCGCTGATGAACACCAGCGTGAGCATGGTCGTGCCCACCGTCTGCCGCAGCGGCAACCGCAGCACCGCCAGGTAACCGAGCTGGATGAACGGGGCCATCCCTACCCCGAGGAAGGCCGCCGCAGCGCCGCCGCTGACGCCCAGTCCAACCGAGGCCGCCCAGTCGCGGGGCGGGCGCGGCTCCTCGCCGCTCCAGGCGGACTCGCGGGCGAGCGACGGCGCCAGCCGGGTGCGCACCCATACCAGCGCCGCCAGTCCCCACAATCCAAGCCCGGCCAGAAGCTGCAGCCGCGCCGCCGGCACATCCAGACTCAACCGCGCCCCGGCCACTGCCCCGACCGCGCCGGCCACGCCGACCACCAACCCTACTTTCGGCGCCACGTTGCCCTCGCGCAGATGTGAAAAAGACCCGGCTAGAGTGACGAAGCACATCGTCGCCAACGCGGTGCCGATTGCCTGGTGGATGGGCAGGTGATAGACGCTGGTCAGCAGCGCCACCACCACCCCGGCCCCGCCCGCGCCGATGAAGCCGATCACGATGCCGATCAGCAGCGTGCTGAGCGTCAGAGAAGCAACCAGGGGCAGATCGGTCGCGCTCACCGGTCGCGTGGTTCGACGTGTTCCTGAACCACGTAGCGCGTGGTTTCGATCGGATCGCTGCGTTGCAAGGCCTCGCCATAGGGCGCGGGCGGCGGGGGGGGCTGGGCGGTCATCGCCCGCCGGGTGCGCCGCCAGAACAGATAGGCGATAACGAACGGCGCCAGCAACGCGGCAACGATAATCATCTGAAAGGCGGCGCCGATCACTCCATGGAAGAGCCAGCCCAGCACGGCGCCGATCAGGATGCCGGCAACGAAGCCAAATCCGGTCCACTGGAGCCGCTCTTTGATGTTGACGACCGACCCGGTCGGGTCGTTGAAGTTCATGCGGCCACTCCCTTGCCGGCCCGCTCGCCGGCCCAGTTCTCCATACACGGCGTCAGCGTAGCCGATCCGCCAACCTTGCGGCGCCGGCGCGTATCTTGCTACAGTTCGCCGCTTGGCTTCCCGACCCCATCTCGGGTTCTCGCCTCGTCGGCTTCTTCCGGCAGGCACGCGGAGGATGCATGCCAACCGGCCCTGCCGACCAGATTCCCGTGCTGGAAGAGACCGTCGCGCTGGAGGCGATCCTCGCACCGGCGGAACTGATCGCGCCGATCGCCGCCGATCCCATAACCGCGCCGACCGCCGGCCCCATGACCCAGCGGCGAGTGCTCGGGTTGGCCTTGCCAATCATCGGCGAGAACCTGTTGCAAACTTCGGTCGGTGCGGTCGACACCTTCATGGTCGCGCATCTCGGCAGCGCCGCCGTGGCCGGCGTCGGGGCCGCGCTCGAAATCGTCTTTTTCATCATCGCGATCTTGACGGCGGTCGATATCGGAGCCACGGTGCTGGTGTCGCAGGCGATCGGCGCGGGCGACCGCGCCGGAGCCAACTCGCTAGCCCGTCAGGCTGTCGTCTGGGGCGTGTTGCTGGCGATCCCGGTGTCGATCGTCGGATATTTCGCCGCGCCCACCATCATGTCGCTCTTCGCCACAGAGCCGGATGTAACCGCCAACGCGGTGACCTATCTGCGCATCACCGCGGCGACCAGCACCGCGCTGTTGCTCTCGTTCATCTGCGGCGCCGTTCTGCGCGGAGCGGGCGACAGCCGTACTCCCCTCTATGCCGCGGTCGTGGCGAATCTGGTCAATGTCGCGGTCGCGTACGGGTTCATCTTCGGCAAGTTCGGGCTGCCGGAACTGGGTCTGGCCGGCAGCGCGCTCGGGGCGGCGGTCGGCCGTGCGGTCGGGGCCGCGCTGCTGCTGGCGCTGATGGCCTTCGGGCACAAGGCGATCTCGCTCAACGGGCGCGAAGGGTGGGCGCCCAGTCTGGAAATCGGGCGGCGGTTGTTCCGCCTCGGCATTCCGGCCGCGATCGAGCAGATGTTGATTGCCGGCGGTTTCACCAGCATGATGGCTGTCGTGGCCATGATCGGCACCTCCGCGCTGGCTGCCCAGCAGATCGGCTTCACCGCGCTCTCCATCGCTTTCCTGCCCGGGTTCGGGTTCGCCATCGCTGCCACCGCACTGGTCGGTCAGAGCATCGGAGCGAAGGATATCGCCGCCGCGCGTACGGCGGCCGCGATCGCCACCCGCTGGGGCGTCATCTGGATGGCGGCCGGCAGCGCGCTCTACTTCGTGTTCGCCAGTCAAGTGATGAGCGTGTTCACGCAGGAGCCGGCCGTACACGACGCCGGCGTCGCCGCGCTGCGAGCGCTCAGTATGAGTCTCCCTTTCTGGGCGGTGTGGAGCGTGGCCGGCGGCGGGTTGCGCGGCAGCGGCGACACCCGTACTCCCATGATCGTCGGCGCATTGGCGGTCTGGTCGGCGGTGATCATCGCCTTTGTTGGCGTGCGCGGGTTCGACTTCGGACTGGGAGCGGTCTGGCTCACTTTTCTAGTCACCGTTCCACCAGCGGCGCTGGCCAACGCCGTGCTGATGCGCCGTCGCCTGAATCGCGATATCGCGACACTGGCGGTCTCCTCCGAGCCGCTGCATGGGGTTGCCTGAGGCGTTTCGCGGGGGAGCGCGCAAGGTGTTGCCGCTCCGGGTTCACCACCACCCGTAGGGGACGTTGCGGCGCGAACTGAGATTCGGATAGCGACCGGTCGCCCACAAGCGGCCGGCCCGCGCAAACACTGCGTCCAGTTCTGGCTCGCTCAGGTAGGGGGCGAGTTCCGCCCGCACCTCGGCTTCGGACTCGACGAGGCGTTGCAGATCGTCCATGAGCTCCGAGGAGATCGGCTCTCCTACATACTGCCAGAGCACGGTGCGCAACTTCGGCACGTGATTGAAGGTCAGTCCGTGGTCGATGCCCCAGGCCTTGCCCTGCTTGTCGCGCAGACAGTGGCCAATCTTGCGGTCGGCATTGTTGGCGATATGGTCGAACAGCACGATCCGCTCGATCTCGGGAGCGCAGGCTCCCCAGGCGCGCGGGGAGTCCGTT
Source organism: Thermomicrobiales bacterium (assembly GCA_020847015.1). Lineage (GTDB taxonomy): Bacteria > Chloroflexota > Chloroflexia > Thermomicrobiales > UBA6265 > CADCWF01. The sequence continues at coordinate 8,495 of JADLCW010000367.1, forward strand.
CGCTCCGGGTCCGGCTCGATATAGAGCTGCAAACTGCCGATCCCGTGCGGCCCGTCGCGGACGACAGTGGGCGGCACGAGATCCCACTCCAACCAGCGGCTCAAACGGTAGGCGGCGACTTCGCGCTGATAGAGCGTGCCCTCCGGAAAATCGTACAGCGGGGCCTCGCCGGCTTGCGGTTTGTAGATGGCCAGTTGCGCGCGCCCTTCGTCGGTCCGCAAGGCGACGGCGAAGGAGTAGTTCGATCCCCAGGGGATCAATTGCTCGCTGCCGATCTCGGCCGTGCCCAACACCGCCAACGCCTCCGCTTCGTTCAGCGGGGCCGGGGTCACGTCATCGGCGTCGTCTCGCATCTGGAGGAACAAGTTGGGCATAGTGGCTGCCTGGGGGAGCGGGGGCCGCGCGGGCCGGCGGCAATCCGAACGCTGCCATTCTACCCGACCCGGTCGTGGTCGCCCCAACCGGCGCTACGGACAGGCGCATGCTTCGCCGTAGAATGGCCGGGGCCGGCCGCGATGCCGGGGCGACAGGCGCCAGCGGCGCCGGAAAGGAACGCGACTCATGCGCATCGTGCGCTACGTCGATGCAGCTGCGGACGCCGCGCGCTGGGGCATCGTCGAGGGTGAAGCACTGTATGCGGCGAGCGGCTCCCCGTTCGACGAGTTCGGGCTGGAACCGGCCGAGGAAGCCGGGCCGCTGGCACGCGCCCGCTTGCTGGCCCCGGTCGCGCCGAGCAAGATCGTCTGCGTCGGGCTGAATTACCTGGCGCACGTCACTGAGCGCGACCCGACCCGCGTCGTGCCGGACGAGCCGGTGTTGTTCATGAAGCCGCCTTCGGCGCTCATCGGACCCGGCTCCGCGATTCGCATCGCCAACCCCGAACACCGCACCGACTACGAAGCCGAGTTGGCGATGGTCATCGGCCGCGCCGGTCGCAACATCGCCGAGACCGACGCGCTCGGGCATGTCTTTGGCTACACCTGCGCCAACGACGTGTCGGACCGCACGCTGCAGAAAAAAGATGGCCAGTGGGTGCGCGCCAAAGGGTATGACACCTACTGCCCGGTCGGCCCCTGGATCGAAACGGAGCTGGACATCGCCGACGCGCCGGTGCGCTCCCGCCTCAACGGCGAGTTGCGCCAGCATCAAACGACGGCCAGCATGATTTTCTCTCCAGCCTTTCTGATCGCCTTCATCAGCCGGGTGATGACCCTGGAGCCGGGCGATCTGATCCTGACCGGCACGCCGGAGGGAGTCGGTCCGCTGACGCCCGGCGACACGATTGAGATCGAGATCGGCGGCGTCGGGGTGCTGAGCAATCCGGTGGAAGCGGCTTGAACCGGATCGCCGGGTCTGCGCCCGCGCGACCCGGGCAACCCGCAGCGGAGGGCAGCGCCAACGTTGCCCTCTGGCGTCCGCTCCGCTCCGACTCAACGCACCGGCGACAACCCGCTCACCTGACAACCAACGAAGCCGCCGTCGTAACCGTCGCTGAACGCGTCCAGCCGCTCATCGCTCGTGCCGTGGGCCTGCGGGTCGAACGGACCGACGCCGGCCGGATCGCCCAATGTATCGAAGATGAATGAGCTGGCCTCGGCGAGATCGTTCAGGTCGAGAAAATCACGGGCGTCCAGATCGCGGCTCCAGACGCCAGCCAGACAGTCTGCCTGCAATTCCATCTCGATGCTGTACACCTGATTGACGCGCTGCGGCGTGTAGGTGCGCTCGATGCCGAGCAGCGTCTGGACATGGTGCGCCCACTCGTGCCCGATGACATACGCGACCGCGAAATCGCCGTAGCGCTGGGCCAGATCGCTCAGGAATGGCTTGTCGAGATAGACGACACCATCGACCGGGCAATAGAAGGCCCAAAATCCCGACTGGGCCAAGCCGCAACCGGTCATCGCGCCGCGCCCGGCGTCGATCACCGTCACGCCGGGGCTCTGGTACGGTTCTCCGGATGCCTGGAAGCTGATTCGGTAGAATCCATCGAGATCGTTGACCACCAGCTTCAGCAGCGCATCGATGTCGGTCGGTTGCTCGGGCGGCGGCGGCGGCGCGTAACGCGCGATGGCTTCGGCGATATAGGCGCGGCTGTTGCCGAAAAACCACCGATAGCGCCCCTGAAAGGGCACGAGATACATCGTCGTGTGCAATGTCTGTCGCTGGCCGTTCTTGTCAGTGAACTCCTGGCTATAGGAAACCTGCGCCGCATCGTCGTAGGTTTTGCCGTTCACCGGCCAAGTGTAAGCGCCGAGCTGCACGCCCTCAATGGTGGCCGGACCGGGATTTGTCGCCGCGTAGATCTGCTCGAACAGCTTCAGCGCGACCGAGCGCGGCGCCACATCCAGCACATCCGGGTGCAGATAGTCGAACAACGTGTTGTAGTCGCCGCGGATGGCGAGATCCAGATATTGGCGAGCGGCATCCTCGGCCGACTGCGTCGCCTCCCGATCGCTGGTTGTCTGGGCGCCGACCATCGCCGGCGCCAACCCGACCGCCAGCAGCGCGAAGATCAGCGTCAGCGCTCCGAGGATCCGCATGCGCCTGCCTCCTTGTTTCACAGCGAACCGGCAGCTCGCTAGATCTCCTGCCAGATCAACCCGGTTCCGCGTTCGATCTGCTCGCGCAACCCCTCGGCGTCCGCCGTCGGAGCGAGGCAGGCGAACCGCTCGCAGACATAGGCGCGCGGCGCGCCGTCCGGGGTCGGCCGCCCGGCGAGGAACGGTACGCGCTCGCCCAGCGCGACGTCGCCCGCATCGGCGTACCCGACCACCAGGTTCGGGTGGTAGCCGCCGTAGATGACGCCCTGGAAGGCGGCCATCACCGGGTTGGAGCGATCCCCCGCCAGCGCCACCTCGGTCGGCGGCGACAGATAAAACTCGAGATCCGCCAGCCAACGACCGAAGCCGAGCGGTTGCTCGGCCATCGGTCGCGCCAGCGTCTCCAGCACCGCCGCCGCTCGTTCGGTGAGGCGATCGTCGCCGGTCATCGCCCCCGCGCGGAGAAGCACGTCCGTTGCCACGGCATTGCCGCTGGGCAACGCACCGTCTTGTAGTTCGCGCGGTCGCGCCACCAGTGGTTCGACGGACACCGCCGTGTCGAAAAAGCCGACGCCGGAGGGATCGGCAAATTCCAGAACCATCTCATCGGTCAGATCCAGCGCCTCGCGCAGCCAGCGCGTTTCGAGCACGGCGGCCTGGGTCGCCAGGAGACCATCGGCGACATTGGCGTAATCCTCCAGGAATCCGCCGATCTTCGCTTGCCCGTTCGTGAAGCTGCGCATGAGGCGACCGTCGGGGCGCATCTGGGTCGTCAGAAACTCGGAATTGCGGACGGCGGCGCTCAGGAAATCGGGTCGATTCAGCACCCGGCCGCCCTCGGCGAAGGCGCGCAGCATCATCCCGTTCCACGCCGCCAGCGCCTTGTCGTCGCGACCCGGACGCACTCGCTGCGCCCGCGCCGCCAGCAGTTTCGGCCGCGCGGCAGCGATGGTTTCGGCCAATTGCTCTGGGCTGATGCCCAGTCGGGCAGCGACGCGATCCGCCGACTCCGGCACGTGGAGAATGCTCTTGCCCTCGAAATTGCCGCCCGGCTCCACCCCGTAGTTGGCCATCGCCACCCGGGCGACGTCCGACCCCAGCACGGTCTCGATTTCTTCCGGGGTCCAGACGTAGAACTTGCCCTCGACGCCCTCGCTGTCGGCATCCTCGGCGGCGTAGAACTGCCCCTCCGGACCGGTCATGTCCCGCAGGACGTATTCGAGGGTCTGCTCCGCGACGCGGGCATAGTCGGGATCGCCAAAGGCGCGGTAGGCGTCGAGATAGACGCGCGCCAGTTGGGCGTTGTCGTAGAGCATCTTTTCGAAGTGAGGCACGAGCCACGCGGCATCGACCGTGTAGCGGTGAAAACCGCCGCCGATCTGGTCGTAGATGCCGCCGCGCGCCATATGGTCGAGCGTTTCGCGCACCATGGTGGAGGCTCGCGCATCGCCGGTGCGCTTCCAAATGTGGAGCAGCGCCTGCAACACCGAAGCTTGGGGGAACTTGGGCGCGGAACCGAACCCGCCGTTTTCATCGTCGAAGCGCTGATGCATGCCGGTCAGCGCCGCATCGAGGATCTCGGCGCGCAGCGGCGACGGCGTCGGCGTCTCCTCGTTGGCCGCGGCGAGGTAGGCGCGGATATTGGCCGCGCTCTCCTCCACTTCGTCGCGCCGGTTGCGATAGGCGTCGGCAGCGGCCTCCAGCACCTTGGTCCACGAGGGCATGCCCTGTCGGTCGACAGGCGGGAAATAGGTTCCCCCGTAGAAGGGAACTCCATCTGGCGTCAGAAACACGTTGAGCGGCCAGCCGCCCTGACCGGTGATGGCCTGCACGGCGGTCATGTAGATGGCGTCGAGGTCGGGGCGCTCTTCGCGGTCCACCTTGATATTCACGAAGAGATCGTTCATCAGCGCGGCGGTGTCCGGATTCTCGAACGACTCTCGCTCCATGACATGGCACCAATGGCAGGTCGAATAGCCGATGCTGACGAGGATCGGCCGGTCCTCGGCACGAGCCAGCGCCAGCGCTTCGGCGCCCCACGGACGCCAGTCGACCGGGTTGTTCTTGTGCTGCTGCAAATAGGGGCTGGTTTCGTTGGCGAGGAGATTGGGCACGCGGAGCTCTCTTTCGCTGGACATGGCGGAGTGGGGTTCGCCCGGCGCGAACGACCGCGTCTCGCCGCTACAATGGTGGCACATCCCACTACGCGGAGGAGGACGAGATGACGCAGCGCCACGAGCGCCCGGGAGCACGCATGCCGGGGGACGAACCCGAGAGTGACTGCGCGGAAGACCCGCTCTCCGGTGCGCGGCTGGCCTTCATCGGCGCCGGGGTCATGGCGGAATCCATGATCGCCGGTCTGCTGAATCGCCGCCTCGTGGAGCCGGAGCGCATCGTCGCCAGCCATCCGCGCGCCGACCGCCGCGCCAAACTGGTCGAGCGGCACGGCATCACGACATTCGAGAGCAACCGGGAAGCGGCCTCCGGCGCCGATCTTGTCGTGCTCACCGTCAAACCGCAGGTGCTCGGCTCCGTCATGCAGCAGTTGCACGGCTCCCTGGAGCCGCGACAAGTGGCGGTTTCGGTGCTGGCGGGCGCCACGATCGCCACCTTAAGCCGCGGACTCGGCCATAACGCCATCGCGCGGGTGATGCCCAATACTCCGGCGCAGGTGGGGCAGGGCATGAGCGTCTGGACCACCACCGCCAACGTGGACGGCGCCCAGCGCGACCGGGTCAAAGCGATGCTCGGCGCGCTGGGCGAGGAGTTGTGGGTCGAGGAGGAAAAGTACGTCGATATGGCGACGGCGCTCTCCGGCACCGGTCCGACCTATGTATTCTTGATGATGGAAGCATTGATCGACGCCGGGGTGCACATGGGGTTCCCGCGCCGCATCGCCGAACAGATCGTGCTGCAAACCGTCGCCGGCTCGGTCGCCTTCGCCCGCGATTCCGGCAAACACATGGCCGAACTCCGCAACATGGTCACCTCGCCCGGCGGCACGTCGGCCGAGGCGATCTACCAGATGGAGAAGGGCGGTCTTCGCACCGTGTTTTCCCGCGCCGTTTATGCCGCCTACCAGCGCACGCAGGTGCTCGCCAAACAGGACGCCGGCGAGGAGCGGCATTCGGGCGACGACTAGCCCGGTAACTCGCCCAAGCACCGGCGCGCGCCGAAGTCAACGTCACGCCGCCAGCGGCGCCGGCAGCGTCGGTTGCGTCCACGCCGCGTCGGTCAGCAGATGCAGCGTCAGCGCATCGGCAGCCGCTCCCGATCCGATCGCGGCCCCGACCGCAACCCGCAGCGCCGCCACATCGCCCAGTGCGGCTCGCGCCGCAAGATCCCCCAGCACATCCGATCGCAGCACGCCGATGTCCGGCACGAAGGCGCTGTCGCTCGTCGATGTCAACGCCGAGACACGCTCGGCAAGCACTTCGGTCCCAAACACTTCAGTTAGCCGTGCGAGCGAAACCCAACCGGCATCGGCCACCTCTGCCGCGACGATGGCCAGCGGACCTCGCCCGGCGCCGCTGTTCACCGCGATCCGCTCCAGCAGCCTCAGCAGCGCCTCTCCATCCGGTTCGCGCAGCGCGGGCGCGCCGCCCCCGCCATCGCCACCGAGCACGATCAGCGGCCGCGTCGCGTGCGCCGCCGCCAGCCGTTCCGGATCGAGCGGTCCATCCGCGACCGAAACCAGCGCGACCGATACGCTGTCACGCACGAAGATCGCCTCGGGCAGCAGCAGCGCGCCCTCCAGCACGATCGGCTCGGTCGCTCGCCGCACCGTCCAACCGCCGAAGCCGATCCCCTGACGCCGCCGCTGAGCGATCGCCTCGTGCAGCCGGTTCATCAGCAGATCCCCGACCGGACCCCCGATTGCCCGATCGGGAGGACGCAGCGCGTCCAGCGGGAATCCGTCGAGCAGAAAGCGCAGCGGGACGGCGTTCAGATGGACGATGGCTTCCCCAGCGACGCCCTTGGGGGCGTCTGCAACCAGCCGCAGTACGCAGCGCGCCACCCGCGCACCGAATCCGCTCCACGTTCCTAGCGCGTTGCGCCTCCCCTGCACCACCCAGCGGCCAGTCTCGTCGCGCCGCGCCGGCACGCCTTCGCGCTCGCAGATGGTCGCGACCCGGGCAGGATCGACACCCGGCAGATCGAGCGCGATTTCGGAGGCGTGGCGCAGCACAGAAAGCGTCAGCAGCGCGTTGTAGCGGGCGCGCACATCTTCAGCGCGGGGACGGTTGCCGCTGCGAACGAGAATCGCGTTGCGCTCGGCATCGAGGTGCAGCGCCTCCCCGAGTTGGACGGCGGTCAAACCGCGCGGTTGCCCCCATGCAGTCAGGAACACTTCTCGCTGCGCCGGCGCGACGAATCCGTCGGCGACGCGATTGGTCTCCAGATAGAGGAGACCGCGCAGATCCGCCGGCGTGACCACTTCAGCCGCGGCCAGTCGCGCCGCCGCTGCATCACCGAGGATCTCGGCGAAACCGGGCGCGCGGTAGCGGTAGCTATCGGCGAGGCAGACGAGCAGGCATCGCGCCAGCTTGGGGTCGCCCAACAAATCGAGCACCGCCTCCGCAGCCAGATCGCCCCGCCGACGACCGACCATGCCATCGAGATAGTCGATGGCGAGATCGATCTTCGGCAGCAACGCGACGTCTTTGGCATAGCGCGGGTACACCCGGCGCAGACCTTCATCGCCG
>JADLCW010000368.1 GCA_020847015.1 Thermomicrobiales bacterium
CAGCCCGCCGCGCAACAAAGCCGACGCCTGGGCCATGCGTCAGGTCTGGTCCCGCGCGATCGGCGTTGATGCGGAACGCTTCGTCACGCTCGGCCAGGTTCACGGCAACACGGTGCTGCGCGCCCGCGCCGCCGACGCCGGTCGTGGCGCGCGACCACACTCCAGGCAGATCGGGCTGGGCGACGCATTGATCTCCAACGAACCCGGCGTCGTGCTTTTTTCACTCCACGCCGACTGTCTGCCGCTGCTGCTGGTCGATCCGGGGCGCGACGGCCACGGACCGGCAATCGCCGCAGTGCACGCCGGTTGGCGTGGCACCGTGGCGGACGTGGCCGGGGAAACGCTGCGGGCGATGTCGGAGGCGTTCGGAACCCGGGCCGAGGATGTGCTGGTGTGCGTTGGTCCGGGGGTCGGGTCCTGCTGCTACACGGTCGGCGACGAGGTGCTCGCCGCCTGGTCGGCGCGGGCCGGAGCCGATGGCGAGGAGGCGGTTCGCGCGCTGCCCGATGGCCCGGCGTTCGATCTGGGGCGCGCCAACGCGCTCTTGCTGGAGCGCGCCGGCGTCCGCCCGGGGCATATCGACTGGTCCGGCATTTGCACCCGCTGTCAGGAAGATCGATGGTTCTCCCACCGCGCCCAGGGACCGACCACCGGCCGGTTTGCGGCGACGATCGAGATCCGCGAGTCGATGGCGTGAAACGCAAGCGGGGAACGCGGCGATGACGACGACGATGGGACTGGCCGAACGAATCGGGATGGTGCGCGCGGAGGTGGCCGAGGCGGCCGCGCGCGCCGGCCGGTCCCCGGATGCGGTGACGATCGTCGCCGTGTCGAAAACCGTGGATCGAGCGGCGGTGGACGAGGCGTACGCGCTGGGGCTGCGCCACTTTGGGGAAAACCGCGTGCAGGACGCAGTCCGCAAATTCGCCGATCCTCTGCCGCACGATGCCGTGCTGCATCTCATCGGGCAATTGCAGACGAACAAGGCTCGCCCGGCCGCCGCGCTGTTCGGTCTCATCGAATCGGTCGATCGCCTGTCGCTGATTGCCGCGCTGGAGAAGGAAGCCGCCCGGCTGGAACGAACCATCCCGGTGCTGCTGCAAGTCAACATCGCCGGCGAAGCGCAAAAGGCCGGCTGCCCGCCGGAGGACGCGGCGGATCTGGTCGCCCGGATCGCGGCGACCCCGGGGTTGGCATTGCGCGGGTTGATGACCATCGCCCCGCTCGTGCCGGACCCGGAGCAGGTGCGACCGGTGTTCGCCGGGTTGCGCGCGCTGCGCGATCTCATCCGCGACGAACACCCGGAGTTGCCGCTGGCGACGCTGTCGATGGGCATGAGCAACGACTACGCGACCGCCATCGCGGAAGGCGCCACCGAGGTGCGCATCGGCCGCGCCATCTTCGGCAGCTGACGCACGAATTCGGCGCAGTTCGCACTCGTCGCGCTTGACATCGCGCCAACTGCTTTGCTACCGTCCCGCCGTCCTCAACTGAGGAGATGCTCGCGTCAACTGGGGGGTCGCTTCCGTCTCCGCGACACCGTTCGCATGCGCCCGCGAGAATTGGCTCGGGCGGCCATGGGGCGGGTCGTTGCATGGCAGCAACGCCCACGGCAGCCACGGGAGGTTGCCGGGAGGGCGCGTCCTTCGGTTCCGACCAGACCGCGTGCGTCGCGGTCGCGACGGATGCGGACGCGAGGCAGCGTCCGTGGACACGATTCGGAAAGGAGAGCGTCGTGACGTCGAATGAGTCGTCTCGCGTCCCGGTCTCGCCGGTGGGCGATGCGATGTGTCGTCGATCCAACCGCCGATCGCTGCTCAAGAGCGCGGCCGCGGTGAGTTTGGCCGCTCCGGCGCTCGCCGGCGGCATGGGTCTGAGCCGGGTTCCGCGCGCCAGCGCCCAGGGCGACAGTCCACTGGCTGGCAAGACGATCGACATGACCATTCTCGGCATCGCCGGCTGGCCGCCCAGCCGCCTCGGGGTGGATCTGGCGCAAGATCTCTTCAAGCCGTGGGCCAAGGAGAATCTCGGCTACGACGTGAACTTCTCCTTCGAGGAGGCTCCGTTCGAGTCGCTGTTCCAGAAGGCGGCCACCTCACTGCAGTCGCAGTCGGCCCAATACAACATCATCATCAGCGACAGCCAGTGGCTGGGCGCGCTCGCCGAGCCGGGCTGGATCGTCAAGCTGAACGACATCATCGCCGCCAACCCGGATCTCGACATTAAATTCGTGCCGACCGCCCAGATCGCCTATCGGGTGTATCCGGACGGCAGCGACAATCTGTACGGGTTCCCGCAGGAAGGCGATGTCATCGCGCTGTTCGTTCGTCAGGATCTGATGAGTGATCAGGCGGAGCGCGACGCCTACAAGGCCGCCAATGGCGGTGAAGATCTGCCGCAGACCTTCGAGGAGTGGGAGCAGGTCGACATCGATCGCTACGAGCGGGTCTGCAAGCACTTCACCCGCCCCGACGACAACCTGTACGGGGCCGCCCTGCAGTGGTCGAAGGTGTACGACTTTATCTCTTGCTACACGTACCCGTTCATGTGGTCGACCGGCGGCGAAGCCTGGGACCCGGCCACCGGCCAGGTGCAAGGCATCCTCGACACCGAGGAGAACGCCAAGGGGCTGGAGCGCTGCAAGAGCTTCCTGCAGTACGCGCCCCCGGGAGCCACCAATTTCGGCATCCCCGAAGAGGTCGACATCTTCACCGCCGGCACCGTGGCCACCTGCTGGCAGTGGGCGGCGGTCGGCCCGCAGATGATGAACCTGGATACGTCGCCGGGCGCGGCGCCGGGCGCAGTGGCCGACGAGTCGAAGGTGATCCGCCCGGATCAGGTGCTGATCGTTCCGCCGCCGGGCTTCAAGGGTCCCGATGGCGATCTGACCCGCGTCTACACCGTCGGCGGTCAGCCGTGGGTCATCAACGCCTTCAACGATGAAGACCACATGCAGGTCTCCATTGACTACATGAAGTTCTGGTATCTGCCGGAGACCCAGTTGGAGTACTCCCGGCGCGGTGGCAACAGCGCCGTGCAAGCGGTGCTGGACGACCCGAATTGGGTCACCATGCAGCCGCACTTCCGCGCCTACAAATACATGCTCGATCGCTCGCGCGACTTCTGGCATGATCCGAACTACGCCGAGATGCTGTCGATCCAGCAGGAGGCGTGGAGCGCCTACGTCACCGACGTAGTCACCGATCCCATGCTGGCGCTGCAGTACACTGCCTGCAAGCAGCAGCAGATCCTGTACGATGCCGGCCGCTCGGAAATCGAGGCGTCCGGCGAGTGCGCCGACATCAGCCTCGGCTGACGTCGCGCCGGGAGCGCCGCCGGAATCGTCTGGTTCCGGCGGCGCTCCCGCCCTTCGCGCCGCGCCCGGTCCGCTCGGAGTCATCATGGCCCAGCTCGAAACACCGCTCGACCGCGCGCCTGCCGCGCCGTTGACGCCGCAGCCCCGGTCTCTGGCCGGTCTCCGCTCGATCGAGCAGAGCCGCGCCTTCCCGACGCTGCTGCTGACTCCGATTCTGATTTTTTTCCTGGTCTGGAACATCGTGCCGCTCTTGTGGCTGCTCGGCGTCAGCTTCTACCAATACAAGGTGACCGCCGCCCGCGGCCCCAAATACATCGGGTTCGACAACTTCACCACGCTCTGGCGCAGCACCGAAACCTGGGGCTTGCTGGGGCGCACGCTCACCTTCATGGTCATCACCGTGGGGTTGGCGACGCTGCTCGGCGTGGTGCTCGGGGTACTGTTTTGGGGCAGCGGTCGCATGCCCGGACGCCGGTTGGCGCTGACGCTGCTGTTCACGCCGATGGTGCTGCCGCCGGTGGCTGTCGGCACGTTCTTCCGGCTGATTTACGAGCCGAACTTCGGCATCGTCAACCAGGTCAGCATGCGATTGACCGGGCAGCGGTTCGATTTTCTCGGCAACAAGGATCTCGCCTTTTGGGCCACCATCGCCGTCGATGTCTGGATGTGGACGCCCTTCATGATTTTGATGACGCTGGCTGCGCTGGGGTCGGTGCCGAAAGCAGAACTGGAGGCAGCCGAGGTGGACCGGCTGCCCTGGCTGAAGCGGCTGTGGTACATCGTCCTCCCGCACGGCAAGTTCATTCTGATGCTGGGCATTTTGCTACGCACCATCGATGCGTTCAAAACCACCGATCTGCCCTACCTGATGACCAACGGCGGTCCCGGCAACCGCACCGAGTTCGTCGGTCTGTCGCTGTATCGAACCGGGTTCGAGGCGTTCCAGATGGGCAGCGCCTCGTCGCTGGCCATCATCACGCTGCTGGTGGCGATCGCCTTTACATCC
>JADLCW010000369.1 GCA_020847015.1 Thermomicrobiales bacterium
GGAGATGAACCACACCGGGTTGACCTGCGGTCGCCCGTCGGCGTCGATGGTGGCGAGATGACCGAGCGCGATGCTCTCAAGAATGTCACGGTACCGCTCCGGGACCGGCCCCCTGGGCATGAACGACTCCTTCGTCAGGCGCGGCCCGCAACGCTCTCGTTCGTCGGGTAAACGAGCGCCAAGTTCAGTAAGCAGTCCGCCAGAACGGCGGCCCGAAACCTGCTCCGGGACGCCATTCGTCGCGGTCGAATTACGCCCCGAAGCCGCCTTCCGCTTCGATGCGCTGCAGCGAGCGATCGAAGGCCGCCAACGTGCGCTCGATATCGGCGTCGGTGTGGGCGGTGGAGAGCATCCCGCCGCCGTGGAAAAGTTCGATGCCCTCCAGCATCATCGCCGGATAGAGCATGGCGGTCGCCTTCGTGCCGGCGCTGTTCTTCAGCTCCGCCGTCGCAACACCTTCCGGCTTGCGCAAATCGCCCGCGGAGCGGTTGTTGCACGACTGACCCAGGGCGACGTGGAACACCGAACTCTCGCCCCAGGCGAATCCCGGCAACCCGCGCTGCTCCAGCACGGTGTTGAACCCGGTCCGAAGCTGCGTGGCCAGATCGTCGCAGACGCGCTGCGCGGAGCCATCGGCGATCTTCTCCAGGCAGGTCGCCCCGGCCGCGGCGGCCAGCGGCTGTGCATTGTAGGTGCCCTGGTGGCGAACCTTGCGGGTGGCGTTCCAGCCCGGTTCGTCCTTGAACTCCAACATCTCCATAACCGCTGCTTTGCCGGCCACGGCCCCTCCGGGCATGCCGCCCGCCACGATCTTGGCGAACGTGGTCAGATCCGGCGTGATCCCGAAACGCTCCTGCGCGCCGCCTGGCGCCCAGCGAAACCCGGTGATCACTTCGTCGAAAATCAGCACTGCGCCATAGCGCGACGCCAATTCGCGCGTCTGGGCGAGAAACCCATCGGCGAAGGGGAGTGTCGCCCAGGCGCCGCCGCTCGGCTCCAGAATCAGCGCCGCCACGTCGCCCTGCGCCAACCGCGCTTCCAGCGCCGCCGGATCGTTGGCGGGGATCACCGCGACGGTGTCCATCACGTCTTTCAGCACGCCCGGGCTGGTCGGGGCGTCGAACGGCGTTTTCTCGCCCTTGATGGCGTAGTCGTTCCAACCGTGAAAGTGACCCTCGAATTTGAGGATGATCGGCTTGTCGGTATACGACCGGGCGATCCGCATCGCCAACAGGGTCGATTCCGTGCCGCTGCCGGTCATCTTGACTCGCTCGGCGGAAGGAACCATCTTCTGCACCTGCTCCGCCCAACGGACTTCCAATTCGTGGCAGGCGCCGTAGTGCAGCCCGTGCGGCAATTGCGCCTGCATGGCGGCCAGGATGTCGGGGTCGTTGTGGCCAAGCAGCAGCGCGCCGTGCCCGATCACGTAGTCGAGCAATTCGTTATCGTCCACGTCCCACTTGCGCGCTCCGTCGGCGCGAGCGATGTAGGGCGGGAACGGTTTGATGTTGCGCCCGTCGTGGTTGATGCCCCCGGCGATCGCCTGCCGCGCTCGCTGATGCAGCGCCAGCGAACCGGCGAACCGCGCTGCGAACTCCTGAGCGATAGTGGTGGCGGGAGCTTGAGCCATGACGACGCCTTCCTTTGCTCGATCGATCGCCGCGCGCCCGAGCGACGCGGCGCACGAATGCACTGCCGTCTAGGATATCGGAATCTTGGGCGATCCTGTAGGGCGTCGATCGAATTAGCGAATCAAAATAGCGAAGCACGACCCGGAATTGTCGTCCGGGCCGCGCTTGGTTGCATTTCGATGAGGCGCCAGCGCGTCGTCGATCGCTCAGCAGGCGTACTGGCAGGTTCCCGGCGCCCCGAGCAACCCCGGGATATTCGAGCAGCAGACGAGTCCGTCATCGCACGGACTGTAGGTTCCGCTGGCGCACGTGCAACCCAGCCCGGTGCACGACGCCGCTCCGCACGCCCCCGTATCGCCGCAGTAGCCGGAGCAACAGCCGGGGCATGCGTCACCCCAGTTGCACGACGCCGGGCAGGCCATGCCGCCGTCGTTGCAGGAGCCGCCGCAATCGCTGGGTTGCGAGCAGACCCCCGCTCCGCCCGGCATCCCGGGATTCATGGGGCAGCACACCAGCCCACCCCCGCAGGGGTGCTGCGTGCCAGTCGCGCAGCCGCACCCGATATAGTCGCAATGGTGAGCGCTCGCGGTCTCGGGGCGCGCCGCCCGGCCCAAGAGCGCGGCGAGCGCCGCCGCTCCGGCGCCGCGCAACGCAGCGCGGCGTGTAGTCCGGCTGGCAAACCGGCGAGCGAAAGCATCGAATCGATTCGAGTCCATGCGACGGCTCCTGTCCCGATTGACGCGACCCCGATCGTGCTCCTGATCCCTACCCGCGAAAAACGAGCAAAAGCAGCCTACGACCCGGACGCCTCCAACGCAAGCGCCCATGAGTTCCGAATTTTCGGCCGGATTCGCCGCACCCGCGAATGCATTGCAGATGCCGCACCCGGGTTGCCTGCGTTACGATCTCGGCGGCGCACCGACCGCGCCCATGCTGGAGCATTTCCCGGAGGCCGCCGATGCAACTCGCGCGACTCGCTCGTACGCCGCTTTGTGAACTGCCGACTCCGCTCCAGCGGGCGACGCGGCTGGAAGCGGCCCTCGGCAAGCGGGCGCCGCGTATCCATCTGAAGCGCGACGATCTCACCGGGCTGGCATTTGGCGGCAACAAAGGGCGCAAACTGGAATACCTCGTCGCCGACGCTCTCGCGCAAGGGGCTACGACGCTGGTTTCCGAGGGGGCAATCCAATCCAACCACGCCCGCATGACCGCCGCGGCCGCGGCGGCGCGTGGATTGAATTGTGTGCTGGTGCTGGATGCTCGCCACGGCGAGGCGGTCGTCGGCAATCTGCTGCTCGATCGCCTGTTCGGCGCGGAGGTGCGCGTCGCTCCGGACGCCGAAACCCGCGCCGCGCTCTTCGTCAAAACGATGGAGGACTTGTGCGCGGCCGGCGAACGCCCCTACGCCATCCCCACTGGCGGCAGCGTGCCGCTTGGGGCGGCCGGCTACGTGGCGGCGGTCGAGGAGTTGGCCGGGCAACTGCTGACCGCCGGCGAGGCGCCGCGCCGCCTCTACGCGGCCACTGGTTCGCTCGGCACGCAAGCGGGGCTCGTCGTCGGAGCGCGAGCCTTCTCCGCCTCCTACGAGGTGTACGGCGTGGCCGTCAGCCACCCGGCCGCCACGCTGCGCGAGCGCGGTGTCGAACTGGCCAACGAAACGGCCGCGCTGATCGGCCTGCCCGTGAGCTTCGGGCCAGACGACATCTGCGTCGACGGCGGATTCGTTGGCGATGGATATGGAGTTGGTACCCCAGGCGGGCTGGAGGCGATTCAGCTCCTGGCGCGCACCGAAGCGGTGCTGCTGGATCCGGTCTATTCGGGCAAGGCAATGGCCGCCTTGCTGGCTCACATCCGTGCCGGCGAGTTCTCCCCGGACGAGAGCGTC
Organism: Thermomicrobiales bacterium; assembly: GCA_020847015.1. Classification (GTDB taxonomy): domain Bacteria; phylum Chloroflexota; class Chloroflexia; order Thermomicrobiales; family UBA6265; genus CADCWF01. The sequence continues at coordinate 3,517 of JADLCW010000369.1, forward strand.
GTGTTCCTTCACACCGGAGGCGGGCCGTCGCTCTTCGCGCACGGCGAGGCGCTGCTGGCAACGAACGCATAAAGCACGCTTGTCCCTGCTGCACGGGACGTGCGTCAGGGCCGCGACGAGGATTCCGAGTCGTCGACCCATTCGCCCATGCCCCGCAGCAGATCCCAACACGCCGCCGCCGCGCTAATGACGAGCGTGAACACGGCCGCCACGAGCCAGTCGATGGCGGAGGCGTCTCCGAGGAACCCGGCCAGCCCGACCCAGGTGCAGATGGTGTAGGCAACCGCGGGCGACACGGAGCGCGTGAGCGCGGCGCGCCGCCCCCACTGTGGATCGGGATCAGTGCGGGCATTGGCGGAATCACGCACCGTTCGGATTATCCCCCAGACGCCGATGATGGTCAGGCTTACAGCGAACGTCCGCTCGGAGGTGTCCGGGACGAGCGCAATCAGCGCGATGGTGAGCACCATCAGGAAACTGTGGAATGTCTGCCCGGCGATGGTCCGCATCCCCTTCGGCCCGTGGTTGCCCATCACGTGCGGGCGCAACGCCAGCGAGACGAACAGCAGCCCGACCAAGGTCGCCGACGTCCCGGCGACCGCCGAGTAGAACGGATTCCATGCTTCCAGCTGGGTTGCGAACGTGATCTCCATAATCGCCCCGCTGTGTTATTCGTTGCCGCCTCGCCCGATGCTAGCGCACGTGGGTCAACGTCGGCGCGGATTCCGGCGCAGCCGGGTCTGAGAGCGGCTCGGGGGAGCGCAGTGAACGGATCGGGGAGAAGAGCAACCACACGAAGGCGAGCAGCATCCCGAACTCGCCAACCACCAGCGTCCCCGCCAGCCCGATCGTCCCACCCAGCACTCCGCCCAGGAACGAACCGAGCGGACGCATGCCCCACGAGAGCAAGCGCACCGAGACGGTGACCCGGCCCGCCAGTCGATCCGGCACGATCGCCTGCCGCAGACTGACGGCATTGATGTCGTGGATGACAATCATCATCCACTGCAAGAATTCGGCGGCCACCACCATCGGCAGCGCATGACGCGGGAAGAACACCGCCAGGGGCGCCAGTAGACCGGTCAACCCGAATAAACACAGCGCCCCGACGATGGTCGGCCCGATGCCGAAGCGAGCGCGGGCCGGCGCGGCCGCCAGCGTGCCCGCCAGCGCCCCAAGACCGCCCGTCGCCAGCACCAAACCAATCGCCCCAGCATCGAGCCCCAGATCGCGGCTCATGAACAGGATATACACCGACAGGAACAGGAAGCCGGCGAAACTGACCGTCGCCGCGGAGAGCGCCAGCGCCTGCAGCACGCGGCTGGCGCGCAGCATCGCGAATCCCTCCCCGATCTCCCGCCGCAGATCGGGCCGGGCGACTGCAGACGGCACAGGTTCGGGCTTTTCGATGCTCCATAACAGTGCTGCCGATGCGAGAAATGAGACCGCATCCACCAGCGTCGCCAGCGGGCCACCGATCAGCCGCACCAGGACGCCGCCCAAACCCGGTCCGATAATCTGCGCCGCTGAAGCAGTCGCCTCGATGCGACTATTTCCCTCGACCAGTTGGCGGCGGTCGATCAACGTCGGCAGGTAGGAAACGTAGGCGACATCAAAGAAGACGGTGAGCGTTCCTGTAATCAGCGCCGCCACATACAGCGTCTCGATCCGCAGCGCCCCCAGCAGCGCCGCGACCGGCACGATGGCCAGCGCCACCGACCGGCAAAGATCGGCGGCGATCATCACCGGCCGGCGACGCAGCCGGTCGACCCACACCCCGGCGAAGAGACCGACGACGACAAACGGCGTCCAGCCGAGCGCCGCCAGCAAACCGACCTCGAAGGGTGACGATTGCAGCATCGTGACCGCGATCAGCGGCAGCGCCAGCGCCGATATCTGCGAGCCGATCTGCGAGATCGCGTCGGCCCCCCAGAACAGCAGAAACCCGGGATGCCGACCGAGCGCCACCAACGGGCCACCGTCGTCGATCGCGCCGGGATCCGGCGTCGGCGCGAACCCGACCACATCGGGCAAGCTGGGCGTGACCCCGGCCTCGTCATGAATTGTGGCGCCCATGAACTGAGCACCCCCGGGTCGCGCGGCGGGAGGAAAAGCGGCGCCCGCTCCTCGCTGTCCTCTGGCCAAACGGTCAGGACAGCGGATCGTCAACCGTCTGGACGAGATCGGGCGCGAGGCTCATTTCAGCATTCCACGAGCGGACAACGCGCATCGTGCGGAGGTCGAGAATAGCGAGGATGGTCGCCCTCCGCAACCCGCGTCTTCGCGTTGTCGCAGTCTCCGACGCGCGCTCACATCCCGCTATGCGCGAAACCCCGCGCTGGACTGCCGCCCTGTGTCGGAAAATGTCTTTATGACACATCCGTTCTGTACGTTCGTACGGGTGTAGACTCATAGTCATGAACGAGCCGGCCGCGGATTCCATATCGGAAGTCGCTACATCTGCCGATCTAGCGGTGGACGGCGCGCGTGCTGGCGCTCAGGGAATCCTCACCTACCGCGTGCCCGAGCGCTGGCGAGATGCGCTCGAAATCGGCAGCGTGGCGTGGGTTCCCATCCGCAAACGGTGGGCACTGGGCATCGTGCTGCGCTTGCACGGCGCGCCGCCCGATTTCCCCACGAAGCCGATCGCCGGACTGGTCGAACCGCGCTGCGCCCTTGCGGCGGACCAGATCGCGCTCGGGCGCTGGCTGGCGAGGGAAACCGCATCCGGGCAGTTCGCGGCGCTAGCTCCGTTCCTCCCGCCCGGTCTCGGCCAACGAGGTGAAGAAACGATTCGCCTCGGCGACACGTTCGACTCCGATAGTCTGACCCGAACGCAGCGCAACTTGACCAATCTGCTCGCCGAGCGCGGCGAGATGCCGCTGGCGGCAGCGCGGGCGGCCATGCATACCAGTCTCACGTCCGTGGTCGCGACGCTGGCGGAACGCGGCATCGTCGAACGCTCGATGCGCTCCGCCGCGCCGCAAACGTCGCGCCGCGGCCAGCGGTACGTACGGTTGTTGGCGCAGCCGCCGATCGCGGCGATCGAGCGCGCGCCGCGCCAACAAGCCGTCGTCGACTATCTCGTGCAGCGAGTGCGCCTGGCCCCAGCCGGCGATCCTGTGCTGACGCCGCTCGGCGACCTGCTCGCCCGCAGCGGGGCGGACCATTCCGTCATTGGCGCACTGGCTCGCAAGGGGATCGTCGAAGAGGTGATTTTGCCGGGGCGTCCGCGAATCGTGTCCGCGGGCGTCGATGCCGCGCCGAGTCTTACCGAGGCCCAGGCCGCTGCCTGGCGCACGGTGGAGCAGGCGCTCGCCAATCGCGACGCTACGCCGATGCTGCTCCATGGCGTCACCGGCAGCGGCAAGACCGAGGTGTACCTCCGCGCCATCGCCTGGTGTTTGCGCCATGGCCGCTCGGCGATCGTGCTCGTTCCGGAGATCGCCCTCGCTTCTCAGGTGGTGCGACGCGTCAATGCTCGTTTTCCGGGTCAGGTGGCCGTGCTGCATTCCGCCCTGCCCGATACCGAGCGGCGCTCCAGTTGGCAAGCGGTCGCCGATGGCGATACGCCGGTCGTGGTTGGACCGCGCTCGGCGCTCTTCGCACCGGTCCGAAATCTCGGCCTGATCGTGCTGGACGAAGAGCACGAATCCGCCTACAAGCAGGATGGCGAACCACGCTACCACGCGCGCGCCGTGGCGGAGCGCATCGCCGCCGACCGCGGCGCGGTCGTGTTGCTGGGCAGCGCCACTCCGGCTGTTGAGACAACATGGCGGGCGGCCGAGGGGCATATTCGACGGCTGGAGCTGCCGGAGCGCGTCGGCCCCGGGTTTGGTCGCGAATTCGGCGGAGCACGCGGCGCCGCGCTTGAGTTGCCGCCGGTCGAGATCGTCGACATGCGGCTCGAGCTGCATCGCGGCAATGCCGCGCTGCTGAGCGAGCCGCTCCAGGAGACGCTCGAGCGTACGCTGGCCGCCAACGAGCAGGCGATGCTGCTGCTCAACCGGCGCGGTCTGGCCACGGTGGTGCTGTGCCGCGGCTGCGGGCAGACGCTCTTGTGCCCCTATTGCGACATCCCGCTCGTCTACCACGCCGACCGCGGCTGCCTGCTCTGCCACCGCTGCGACCATCGCGAGGCGCCACCCAATCGGTGCCAGGAGTGCGGCGGGGCGATGAACTACTTCGGAGCCGGCACCCAACGGGTGGAGGAGGCGGTCGCGGCCCGATTCCCCGGCGCCCGGGTGCTGCGCTGGGATCAGGATGTCGTGCGGCGTAAAGGCGGTCACGAGGCGCTGCTGCACGCCGTGGAGCGTCACGAGGTCGATATCGTCGTCGGCACCCAGATGATCGCCAAGGGGCTGGATCTGCCGCTGGTGACGGCGATTGGCGTCATCAATGCCGACACCATGCTGCATCTGCCCGATTTTCGCGCCGCAGAGCGCACGTTCCAACTGCTCACCCAGGTCGCTGGCCGCGCCGGCCGCCGTGGCCCCGGTTCACGGGTGGTGATCCAGAGCTATACCCCCGACCACTATGCGGTGCAGGCCGCCGCTCGCCACGACTACGCGGCCTTCTACGCCGAAGAGATCGACTTCCGCCGACGCATGCGCTATCCGCCATTCTCCCGCTTGGTCCGCTACCTCGTCCGCGACGCCGACGAGGCGCGCTGCGCCGCTCAAGCAGCGGAGATCGCCCGGGTGCTCGCCCGCCACGCTCGCGCCCGCGGTATCGCCATGGATTTGCTCGGTCCCACCCCGGCCTTCGCCGCCCGGGTGCGCGGCCAGCACCAGTGGCAGATCATTCTTCGCTGCGACAATCTCGATGCGCTCCTCGACGACCTGCCCAACGCGGCCGGGTGGGTTGTCGACATCGATCCCCAGAGCATGCTCTGATCGGCGAGCGTATCGTCACGGCAGGCGCAAATACGCGATAGTGTTCGCGACAGTAGCGCTCGGTTCGAAACCGGGGCGCGTTCCGCCCCGCCGACTTGCGCCGAGGGGACGCCGCGAGCATGGACAGCAACCGCACGCCGTCTACCTCGCTACCCAAATTACTGGCGCTGCTGGTCGATGCGGCGCTTGCCATCGCCCGCGCCGATGGCGCTGACCCAATCCTCGCGGCCACGGCCGATAGCGCCAAGGCGCTGCTCGGCGCTGAGACGGCGTCCGCGTGGTTGACCGGCGTCGGCGGTCCTGAGCCGAGGCTCGGCGTTGCGTCGCCCGGCTCCCAGCTTACCGTTCCCATCGTCGGCAACGACGGCGTCCGACTGGGTGCGATCGAGGTGATCGACGCCGCCGCCAACGCCGTCACCCGCGCCGGCCCAGCGATCCTGACCGAACTCGCCCGCCTGGCCGCCCGCGCGCTGGAATCGAATTCTGACCGATCGCCGCTTGGCAATCCCGACCTGGAGGACCGCAGCGCCTTCGATGACGCCCCTGTCGGCATGGCCGTTGTCGCGTTGAATGGGCGCTTCCTGCGTGTCAACCGCGCCTTGTGCACGCTGACCGGCTACCCTGAACCGGAATTGCTCGACACGACATTTCAGACGATCACCCATCCGGCCGATCTGGATGTCGACCTCGCCCACGTCGCCCAATTGATCGCCGGGGAGACGCACTCCTACCAGATCGAGAAGCGCTACCTGCGCAAGGACGGCACGGCGGTCTGGGCGCTGTTGAGCGTCTCGGCCGTGCGCGACCAC
>JADLCW010000370.1 GCA_020847015.1 Thermomicrobiales bacterium
GCGTCCGGTGTCGTGGTGTCCGCCGGGACCGCACCTTCCATCAGACTGCCGACCTGGCCGTCGTCCAGCATGATTGCCGCGGCGATCACCTGATCCATGCTGGCGGCCCAGATGAACTCGACCTCCTGGCGCAAGGTGGCCGGTAGCTTGGGGAAGTCGCGCTGGTTGTCCTTAGGCGCGATCACCCGGCGGATGCCCTGTCGGTGGGCTGCCAGCGCCTTGTCTTTCAACCCGCCGATGGCCAGCACCCGTCCGCGCAGGGTGATTTCGCCGGTCATCGCCGTGTCGCCACGCACCGGCCGGCGGATCAGCGCCGAGATGAGCGCTGTCGCCATGGTGATGCCCGCCGAAGGACCATCCTTGGGTGTGGCGCCCTCCGGCAAGTGGATGTGCAGATCGAGATGCGCCTGGAAATCGGGGTCGATCCGCAGATGTTCGGCGCGCGAGCGGGCGTAGGACAGAGCTGCCCGGGCCGATTCCTGCATCACGTCGCCGGCCTTGCCGGTGATGGTGAGGCTGCCCTTGCCGGGCATGGTCAGCACCTCCACCGGCAGCATCTCGCCGCCGATCTCGGTGACGCCCAGCCCGATGGCCAGCCCGATCTGATTCTCGCCCAGGTGCAGATCCTGCCCGAAGCGGGCCGGGCCGAGCAATTCGACCAGTCTCGCCTCGGTCAATTCGACCTGCTCCAGCTTGCCGCGCACGACATCGCGAGCCAACCGGCGACAGACCGCGGCAAGCTCCCGATCCAACTGGCGAACGCCGGCCTCACGCGTATAGTCGCGCACGAGGCGCGCCCATGTCGCGTCCGGAATTTCGACGCCAACCCCCTGCAGACCGTGCGCCGCCAGTTGGCGCGTCAGCAGATGCCGACGTCCGATCTCGATCTTTTCTTCCTCGGTGTAACCGGAGACGTCGATGATTTCCATGCGGTCGCGCAGCGGCCGCGGGATCTGCCCCAGATAGTTGGCCGTGGTGATGAACAGCGCTTGCGACAAATCGTACGGGACATCGAGGAAGTGATCGGTGAACTGACCGTTCTGCTCCGGATCGAGCACCTCCAGCATGGCTGAGGCCGGGTCGCCTCGATAATCGGACGACATCTTGTCGATCTCGTCGAGCAGGATCACCGGGTTGATCGTTTGCGCCTGCTTCATGGCGCCGATCAGGCGACCGGGCATGGCTCCGATGTAGGTGCGGCGATGACCACGGACCTCCGCCTCGTCGCGCACGCCGCCCAAGCTGACGCGCACGAACTGACGACCGAGCGCGGAGGCGACCGAGCGAACCAGACTGGTTTTGCCGACGCCCGGAGGACCGACCAGGCAGAGGATCTGCGAACGCTGCCCGACGCCGTTCTCTGTGGTCAGCTTGCGGACCGCAAGATAGTCGAGGATGCGCTCCTTGACCGTCTCCAACCCGAAATGATCCGCGTCGAGAATACGCTCGGCCTCCTCGATATCGAGCCGATCCTCAGTGCGCTCCTGCCACGGCAGCGCCAGCAGAGTGTCGACGTAGGAGCGAACCACCGTCGCCTCGGCGGAGACGGCCGGCATGCGCTCCAGCCGCGTGATCTCCTTCAGCAGTTTTTCCTGCACCTCCGCCGGCAGACCGCGATTGACGGCTCGCTCGCGCAGGGCGTCGATCTCGTTGCCGCCTTCGCCGCCCAACTCGTCGTGGATGGCCTTCAATTGCTCGCGCAGGTAGTACTCGCGCTGGTTCTTGTCGATTTGCTCGCGGACGCGCTCCTTGATCCGGCGCTCGACCGCCGCGACATCGATTTCGCCGGACAGATGGACGGCGATCTGCTCCAATCGGCGAATGGGGTCGATCGTCTCCAGCAAGGTTTGCCGGCGAGCCACATCCTGCAGGAGTTGGGTCGCCAGCAGATCGGCCAGGTGACTGGGATCGTTGGCGTTGCGCACCATGGCGTGGACGTCTTCCGGCAAGGCGCCGCGCGCCTCGCCGTAGCGGTCCGCCAACTCCTGCACCATGGAGATCAGCACCTGCGTTTCCGCCGCAGTTGGTTCCGGCTCATGCAACGGTTCGGCATAGGCGGAGAAACAGTTGCGCCCGAGGTCGAACTCGCGCAGGCGCGCCCGACTGATGCCTTCCAGCACCACTTGCACGCTGCCGCTCGCCTGACGATCGATCGACACCACGGCAGCGATGGCTCCAATGTGATAGAGGTCGCTGACTTGCGGCTCATCGACGTCGCTATCGCGATGGGCGGTGACGATGAGGCGGCGATCGCGCGCCAGCGCTTCATCCACCGCTCGGAGCGAGCGCGGTCGCCCGACCAGCAGGGTGACGATGTTGCGCGGAAAAATGACGACGTTCTTAAGCGGCAATAGCGGGTATCGGGTGGAGTACGGTTCGTTCGCTCGGCTCATAGGAGTTTCGCCTCAAAGGTAGGATCGCGCGATCCCGCTCTCCAAATCAGGAAACGGACACGTTGCGACCTGGCCTGGGCACGGCCTGCGGGATGGTCATGCGTCCCTTATCGGACTAGGGCTGCGACGCATCATACCCGAACGACGCCCCCGTGACGATAGCGCCGGCCACCAAATTTGGGCGCATTCGGGCGAACGCGGCATCGCTACGCGCTTTCCGGATTGGCATGGCTCTGCGCCGGAAAGCGGGGCCGCCAAGGCAAATGACCGAAGCCGCGCGTTTCTCTCATCGCGCTCCGCGTCATCCGCCACGCGAACCGGCATGCGGTCGTCGTGCCGCCGGACGATTGCACGCGGGGAGAGCATCGCGTCAGCACGGCGCGTTCGTGCGATGATGCGCGGTGTCCGAAAATTGCCCCGATGATCCGCGCCGGTGGCAACCAATCAGGTGCGTATCCACGAGCCCGATCGCCTCCATCAGCGCGTGGGCGGTCGTCGGGCCGACGAAGGCGAAGCCGCGGGCGCGCAGATCGGCGGCGAGCGCGCGCGATTCCGGCGTGATGGTCGGCGCCTCGCCGACCGCGCGCGGGGCGGGCGTGATCGACGGCTGATGCGACCAGATCAGGCGATCCAGACCGCCGCGATTGCGCAGGGCGACCACGGCTCGGGCGTTGCTGCGGGCGGCCTCGATCTTGGCGCGATTACGGACGATGGCGGCATTGCCCATGAGGCGGGCGATGTCGGCGTCGGAGAAGCGCGCGACCAGATCGGGATCGAAATCCGCGAAGGCGATCCGGAAAGCTGGCCGCTTGGCGAGGATGGTCAGCCAGCTCAACCCGGCCTGGAACGCCTCCAGCGTGATGCGCTCGAACAATGCTCGCTCGCCATGGACCGGCAATCCCCACTCCGTGTCGTGGTAGCGCAGGTTGAGCGGATGCGTCGTCGCCCACGGGCAGCGCGCCAGACCGTCGTCGCCGACGATCGACCCTTGCGGCGCTTCGGCAGCCGTCGGAGCGCGCGACGCTGAATCATTGGCTCCCATTCAGGATGCGCTCGCGACGATTGACCGTCCGAACGCTGCTGGATCGCGCTTCCAGTTCGCATACTGCCGAGGCAGACAGGTGGCGCAGGGTCGGAACCCGGCGGCGACGGCGGTCGCCTCATCGGCGAAAAACACGCGGTGGGCGGCATAGCCGCCGCGATCGAGCGCGCGCCGGGCGGATGGGCAATCGAAGCGCCCGTAGATGCGCGTCCGCCGATGGCCGCCCAAGGTTCCCGGCCGGGCGCTCTGGTAGGGCTGGCCCCGCGCATCGAGCAGCCGCCACGTTCGCGTTGGAACTGCGAATGAGTCTCCGCTTGTCGCCACGATCGCTCCGCTCCGTGGGTCGCGCTTCTGGACCCTGGTGCGCCGTACGCTCAATCTCACGATGGCAGCGCTCCCGCGTTGCATTGAACGAATCATACGGGGTGGACAAATCATGCGGCGCGGCCGACGAGCGGGAGGATTGCCGTGAAGCGACACCAGATGCTGGAACGACTCGACGCGGCCTGGAAAGCGTTTTGCGCATCCTATATGGAGCTGCCCGAATCGCGGCTGATCGAGCCAGGGGTGACCGGCGACTGGTCGGTCAAGGACGTCATCGCGCATGTGACCGTATGGGAGGAAGAAGCGCTGACCCACCTGCCGCACATGCTTGCAGGAGGGCGCCCGTCGCGCTACGCGACAACGCACGGCGGCATCGATGGCTTCAACGCGCAGGCGACGGAGCGGACCCGCGCACTATCCCTTGCCGATGTGCTGCGGCGTCAGGAGGAGACGCATCGCCGCCTCGTCGCCTTTATCGAGACGATTCCCGAGGAGCAATTCACGCGAGAAACGCGCGTGCGCCGTCGGTTGCGGCTCGATACGTACGGCCACTACCCGATCCATACCGGGATGATTCGGACGTGGCGGGAGCGTACGGCGCGGCCCGAGTAATCGCTCGGCTGCGCTCGCCAGGCAGCCAAGCGGGGCGGCCACACAGGCCGCCCCGCATCGGGAAATCCACGTTGGTTCGCCGCTACGGCAGCATGTCCAGTTCGGAGCCGGTCGAGCCGAGACCGCCGTTTTCACCGCGCAGCACGGCGGCGTCAACTGTCTTGCCATCGCGCAATTTGGGTTTGATCTCGATGCTTTCGTAGGCGCTGAACGGCTGATCCAGCTTGAACTGGGTCTGACCGCGGCCATCCGGTCCGATCATCACCTCGCCGGCGGGCATCAGGTTGCCGTCGCTGTTGACCAGCAGTTCGTAGGAGCCGGCCGAGGTGTCGGAGTTCAGATCCACTTGCAGCATGCCGGCCCGCTCGTCTGCCCCGAGCACGATCTTGCCCTCGGCCTGCGGCATCGCCATGCCCGGCGAAAGCTGGTAGGTGGAGGTGCCGGAACCGAAGTTGGCGACTTGCGCCTCGAGCGAGCTGACGCGCGAACCCTGCGCGGTGAGCTGGTCGCGCATCTGCATGCCCCAAGCCCCGGTAGCGACCAGGGCGATCAGCAGCGGCACGCTCAGCGCACTCGCCATCCACCCCCACGAGCGACCGCCGCGGGCATCCACGGCGACAACCGGCGGCGGAACGGCGGCGGCCGGGGCAATGGTGGGAATGGACGATGGAAGCGTCAGCGTCGGCGGGATTGCGTGTGACTCGGCCGCCGGCAGCCGGGCTGCGGAAGCAACTCGCTCGGTGTGCGCGATGCGGGCGAACAGCGCCGCCTTGACATCAGGCGCGGGCACAGCCCGCCCGACGACCATGAAGGGCAGCATGCTGGTCGCACGCAGATCGCGCTCGACCGCCGCGGCGCAGCGTGGGCAGAACCGGATGTGGAACTCCACGAGATCGCGCTCAGCGCCATCCAGCGCACCCAAGGCGTAGGCAGCCGCCAAATCTTCGACGTGATCGTCCGCGGCCGGAGCGAAGCTCGCCGCGACCGGACTCCGACCGACTCGATAGGAGCGTCGAATCTCTGGTTGTTGCCCGTGGGGGTCGCTCACGTCAACTCCACTCCACTTTTGCCGAGCGCCTCGCGCAGCTTTTGCAATCCGAGCCGCATCCGCGTTTTGATCGTCCCCAACGGTTCGCTCAGCGCCTCGGAAATTTCGCGCTGGGTGAGCCCCTGGAAATACGCCAGTTCGATCGCCTCGCGCTGTGGCGGAGGCAACTCCTTGAGCGCGTCCGAGATCGTCTCCCGGAGCGACCCAAGCCAGACTTCATCTTCGACGTCTGCGCCGGAACTGGTGTCCGCCACACTGGCGAGCAACGTTTCCGGTTCTTCGCTCTCCGCTTTTTGCGGCCGACGGCGACGCTTGCGGATCTCATCGATCGACAGATTGTGGGTGATGCTCAGCAGCCAGGTAACGAATGTGCCACGTTGCGCGCTATAGCCGCCGCCTTGCTGCCATGCTCGGAAGAACACTTCCTGGAGCACTTCCTCCGCCAATTGCCGGTCGCTGACCAGCCGCAGCGCAAAGGAAAACACCACGCCCGAATAGCGATCGTAGAGCACCTCCAGCGCCCGCGCGTCCCCCTCCGAGGCGCGCCCGATCAATTCGGCGTCGCTCAGCTCGACGAAGTTCGGAGCACCGACCTCGCCATCAACCGGGGCGGCCACCATGGCCTCCCAGCCGCGTTCGTCTTGATATACGACGGATCGACCCCATTTGGATTTCTCTGTTCCCCAACCCGCCCGTCAGCCGGTCCTGGATGCCGCCGCGACCTAGTGGGCGCAGCGGAATTTCGCCGCCGATTCGATCGTGGGCGCTCGGGTTCAGTCTACCCCATCACCCCTTCGCCACTGCTCCGTCAGGCGGTCCCCACGGCGGGTCTGGTTGCGCCAATCCGAGTGCTTCCCGCGCCTCCCCGACCACGTACAGCGACCCGGTGACGACGACCAGACCGCCATCGCCGGCGGCTGCGAGCGCTCGCCGGACGGCGGCGGCCACTGGCTCCACGACCTCCGCCGGCAGCCCCCGCGCCTCGGCCGCGCGCGCTGCCGGGGCCGGGTCGCCCGCGCGCGGCGAGAGCGCCCGGGTGGCGATGAACCCGGCGGCCACCGGAGCCAGCGCCGCCACGAGGACGTCCGCATTCTTGTCGGATGAGCGGCCGAGCGCGATCCACGCTCGTCGTCCGGGTTCCGCGTGCGCCAGCGCCAGCGCCAGCGCCGCGGCGGCGGCCGGGGTATGGGCGCCATCCAGGACCACCGTGCGCCCGCCAAACGCGACGCGCTCGAATCTGCCCGGCCAGCGGGTGGCGGCCAACCCGGCGCGGATAGCCGCCTCGTCAATGACGAAACCGGCCCGATTCGCCAACCAGACGGCGGCGACCGCTGCGCCGGCGTTTTCCAGTTGATGATCGCCGGGCAAGCTCAACCGAAGATCCGCGTAGCGCCCCCAAGGCCCGGTCAGATCGAACCCGCTCCAATGACCGATCGCGGTCCAGTCGCGGTCGCCGGTCAGCAGCGGCGCGCCTGCCTGCGTGGCCGCCGCTTCGAATACCGGCAGCACCCCCGCCGGCTGCGACGCCACGACGATCGGCCGACTCGGTTTGATGATGCCGGCTTTCGCCGCCGCGATCTGTTCCACGGTGTCGCCGAGCACGGCCGTATGCTCCAGATCGATGCGGGTGATGACGCTGACCAGCGGGTCGATCGTGTTGGTGGCGTCGAACTCGCCGCCAAGTCCGACTTCCAGCACTGCCAGCGCCACGTTTGCCTCGGCGAAGGCGAGCAACGCCATTGCGGCAAGAAACTCGAATGTGCTGATCTGGCCCAGCGCCGGCTCGGCCGCCTCCAGCGCGCGCGCCTCCCGCTCCACCCGGTTGGCGAGACGGGCGAAGTCGGCTTCCGGCATCGCCTCGCCATCGATTGCGATGCGCTCGCGGAACGAATGCAGGTGGGGCGACGTGAATAATCCGGTTCGACCGCCGGCGGCGCGAACGATCGCTTCGGTCATGGCCGCGGTGGAGCCCTTGCCCTTCGAACCGGCGATGTGGATGATGGCGTAGCGATGTTGGGGGGCGCCCAGGCGCTCCAGCAGGGCGGCCACCCGGCGCAGCCCGCGCCGGCCCGCTTCTGGTCCGCCAAAGGGATCGGTCACATAGCCGCGCTCGTAACTGGAGCGCTTCCAGAGCAGCTCCAGCGCGCGGCGGTACGCGGAGTTCGACACGGTTTTGGCATTGTCGGTCACGCGGCATCCTTCGATTTTGCGGTGCTGGCGGAATTGACCGACAGCGTACTCGGAAGCGGACAATTTGTTGCCGGCCGCGCGCGCGTCTGGCATGCTGACCGTACGTTTCGGCAGGAACGTACGCCCCCTCGATGTCCGCGCGTCGGGTTTGGGCGCCTCGCCAGTCCCGCAGGTGATGATGCATGCCAGGTCGCTTCCCAACTCGAACCGACCGTACCCAGGCGCCTCGGCCGTTTTCCAGCGAGTGGGTGCGCTCC